>JAQYVK010000072.1 GCA_030145585.1 Desulfatiglandales bacterium
GATCGATAATGAGATTCTGGCATGGGGTCATTGGATTGGGTACGAGATAAGCTTTGTTTTCCATAATGAAATATCTCCTTTAGAAAAGAGGGTTCTATTAATTTGAAAAACGAACCCGCCATAATAACGGCGGATAAATATTGAATATCGAACAAGGAATTATGAATGTCGAAGGACTGTTCACAAATTTTTTCTACTTTCGTGCTTTCGAAATTTCGTGCTTTCGTGATAATTTGTTTGGCATTTGTCATTTGACATTCATTTGGAATTTGAGCTTTGACATTTGTCATTTGAATTCAATTTATTCACATATTTGGACCCTATTCAGGTCGATATCAAGCGACCCCTTTTCAGGGGTGTAATTATTAAATTAATTAGAGCCCGCTGTGCTTTTTATAATTTTCTTCGTATGTAGGCGCGTAAGGAGGCAAAAGCCAATACTTGAGCGGCAATTCTCCAGCCTTGACAACGCCCTGTTCCTTTCTGATCGTGAGAAATTTTTCCCACTCGGGTGGGTCCATTTGAGGGAAATCCATCCGTTTGAAATCCAAAAATTGGCTGCTCGCCTTCCTTGCAAGAGAGGCATGCATCATGATTTCGCCCACTGTGAGGCGCATCATAGCCTCTAAATAACGCCCCAGTTCATGGGGATTTCGGATATAAGTCCTCGATGCTTCGCCCTCTCTGATGCTGTTGAGCCACCAAAGGCCATGGTTGAGGGTGTCTTCATTTTTAAACTCTCCACAGTAGTCCTGCATAATTCTACATAAGCCGGCTTGCAGTTCCTTCCACCCGATTTGCCCCTCTCTACCCACGGGGGCGTATGTATGGGCCTTGGCCTCATCCACCTGCTTCCGGTCGATTACCGGTTGCGTTGCGTTTTCTGCGTAGGCGGCTGCTCTTCTGCCGCAATATCTGCCCGTGGCGGCCGCTGGGGCATGACCTCCCCCTCCCGCGGTTTGGGCACCGGCCGCATAAAGACCTTCCAGGCTTGTCTTCATGTCCCAGTCCACCAATAAGCCACCGCCACCCAGGAAAGCCGTATCACGCCATTGAGCCGCACTCGCCATTTTGCTTTTGTGATCCCACCAGGGGATGAATTGACCGGCCAATTGCGGTGGGAGAACATTTGCCTGGAGCATATCCTTATCCGGATCAAAGCCGGCCTGTGTATAGGTTTCATAGACCGGGATACGGGTCTTCCCCTCATGGCAGACCATGAGGCCGAATATGGCTCTTCGTTCATCTTTAGGCATGCCGGGCAGGTCGGCGTAGAATGGGAGGCTGTATTCACCCTTCGCGATTCGATCGGACAAATCACGAATAAGACTGGCGGCCTCAGGACCCTGACCACCGGCGCGTATCCGATCTTCCACCGTCTTGAGAGCGTTCCCCTGTTTGTCGACCCAGGGAATTTCTTTACCCTTTGCATCAACGATAGAACAGGGATACCAGGTATTGTGAGCATTGCCTGTTCCGTAAGCAGGATAGCGGAAAGGGCCTGCCGACTCCTGGCTCCTCTCCATTAAAGAAAGTTCTGCCCCGGCAAGCCATCCCATGGCGTTGCCATCCCCTGCCAGGTTTGGATCGTCATGGGCCGTATAGGCGCCGGCCAGCTCCGTGTTGAATACCCAGACCTTGAGAGGCTGGGCTGTGCTCAGGATAGTCGCTTTGGCTTTAAAGATATAGAACTCACCTGTCCTGATGTTCACCCCGGTGGCGCCAATGACTCTTGCTCCCTGCTCCCCTCCTTCACTAAGCAACCGGGTTGCCATAATCCGTTCGTAGAACGCCACGCCCAATTTTTTGAGTTCCTTATACAAACGAACTTTCACGTCCGACCCTTGGACTCGAAGACAATTCTTGTTTTTGTAGTCATAGGCGAACAACAGTTTGGTCTCTTCATCTCTAAAATCGGCCCCTTTAAATTCATCGTCTTCATCTCTAATCTTCATGCCCATTTGCTCCATGTCGAGCAGGGCCTCCCAGCTTTCCTTGGCCGTGATGTATTTGAGATGTCCAAACGAGTAAGGCCCTCCGAAGGGGCCATCTCCTGCCCGAGCCATCGTTTCTTCCGGAGTCACCTTAGAGCAAGGGTTGGTAAAAGCAGCACCCCAGTGGTCAACGCCCGCGCCGCCCGAACCACTCCTGATAATGGGGGCTTTATCCACCATAGCCACCTTTGCCCCCCTTCTTGCTGCCTGTATGGCCGCATGGCTTCCGGCAACACCACCGCCGATGATGAGGATGTCGGCACTCACCTCATTCTCCTTCCCATAATTAACAGGGTAGGGCCAATCAGGAGCCGTTTTTTTCTGGATTTCTTCGTAAAAAGTCATACTCTGGTTCCTCCCTATATATTGCTTTTGTTATTAAAAACGAATCCGCCACCATAACGGCGGATAAATATCGAATATCGAACAAGGAATGTCGAATTATGAAGTTTTTTCCCTTCGATATTTACCCGCCTATTTTTTGTGGCGGGTTCAATTCCTTGTTCGATATTCTGCGGGTCTCTTTTTTATTCCTTGACCCCTTGGCCCCTTGACCCCTCGAATTTTACCCGCCGTCTTTGTGGCGGGCCTTGACCCCTTTCGTTTTCAGTTATCCCCAGGCCGTCATCAAAGGCCAGTATTTCTCCTTGTTTATTGTAATGGCGTCTACGGGACAGAACACCACGCACAAGTTGCAGACCTGACAATCTTGAGGATACTGTATCTCCGCCAGCTTGGTCTCTTCGTTCATTCTGATGACATCCATCGGACATATGTCAAAACAGGCCCTGCAGCCGTTGCAGCCTTCAATTTTTTCAATGGACATAGCCTCTCCCTATGTTTTTCCGGATTTTTTTATGAATTCCATCTCATCCGGGAAACGATGCACATAACGTTCTTCGTAGGGGACATCAGACGCCGGTCGCCAGTTTTCCGGGACAGGAACTTTTTTAATCTGCATGCTCCCCTCTTCTCCTTGAAAAACATGAATCCAGGCCAAAAAGGTGTCATCGTCGCGGGCCGGGTAGTCCTCCCGGTAGTGCATCCCCCGGCTCTCCTTCCTGAACATGGAGGCGCGAAGTTTCATTTCCGCGTTTAAGACCATATTTCGGGTTTCATGGGCGGACCGGAGTTCGTGTAAGTTATTGGCGACCAATTGAGGGACACAATGCTCAGATAGAAACATGATGTTGGTCAGCGCCCCCATGAGACGATCTTCCTTTTTGATGTACAGAATATAATAAGGGAACATGGCCGTTTGCAGCATCTGGGTGGTCCAGGCCGGCGTAAATCCCTGGGTTCTATTTAGAGGTTCAAAAATCTTTTCTTTTAAGAGGGTGATTCTGCTCTCCGCCACATCGCGTGAAGGTATTTGGGAGGCATAATCCGCCGCGGCCTCGCCCGCTCTGAACCCCTGCACGGCGGAGCCGGCGAAGGAAAAGCCAATCCCCGGGTATCTTCCGCCGCAGAGCATGGATGACAGGGCATCCCCGGCTGCAAACAAACCGGGCAGTTCAGTGCCGCACTTATTATCTTTAGGCACAATACCCTCAGCCTTGTGGACCGCCATCCCGGTTGACCCCCCGCCCAGCATGACTTGTGGTCCCGGTCGGACGCCCTTGTACTTAAAGCCCGGATAGGGCCCCTGGGGCCCTCCCATGGGCGGGTTCATGATAATGGGGGCCTTCCCCTTGTGGACCTTGTAATAGGGCTCCAAACTCAACCCTCTTATTGCGCCAGGTTTGGGCAAGAGCGGTGGGCCGGTTTTGATAATCCCGGGACCCCATTTGATGTCGCCGATCCCCCAGGAGAATCCGGGATGGGCTGCATTGGTGTTATGCGTATCAGAAAATTCTTTGCCACCTATAGGGAGTCCGGCCCGGTAGGCCATGCCGTCACCATCAAAGGTCATGTTGGAGATGGGAAAGCCGTGGGGCTTGTATCCACCCGCGCCCGCACACATCACCACCGCCTTGGCCGAGATGGCTATACACTCCGGTTGATCAATAGAGAATCCGATCGCTCCGGTTACTTTGCCATCTTCTACGAGGAGATCGGTCAACATGGTCCGTTCGATTGTTCCGATTTTCCAAGCCTTGATTTGTTTACGTAAAGCCTTTCCGAATTTATCGGTGCCTATAGCGCCCCACTCTACAAGGTCTTTCCACCTTGCCGCAGAATCCGCGATCATCATATCAAGGTAATCCCGGTTATTGATGTAATCACCGTTTACAGAAACGGCCTCGTGCCAGTCTTCTGCACGATGTCCCGCAGCCCCATCGAATACACAGAAGGTATCCGCCCAGACGGTCATCCCGGACAACCCAACCTTGCCCTTGTCCGCAATGATTACTTTAACGCCTTGTTGGGCGGCATTGACTGCCGCAAATACACCGGCGATACCCCCGCCAATGATCAGAACGTCCGTGCTACATTTTGTTATTGCTACTTGAGACATGTTCACTCCAAACGCTTTCTATTCAGCATTGTCGATCATTCCTCTTTATCCGGGTTTTTGACCTGATCTTTGGGAATAAAAGGCATGAAATCCTGATAGTGGATCCCCCATATATCCGGTCTCCCCTCCATAAACATCCGCTCATAGGGAACAGGCAGCTTCCACAGGCGTGCCGCGTTTCCACCCATAATAAGATTGAGTTCGTCCTGAGAAATGAGGTCTCTCACTTTATGAATCTGATGAATGGCCCATCCCCACCAATCGATCTGGTACCCCGGAACGGCCGGCCACCGTTTCATGGCGCTCGAAAAACTGGACGGCTTCTTGCCGGGTTGGGAGACAATGTATTGGGGAACGTGGCCATAATCACCGCCCCAAAGGAGTTGGGTCGGGCCGACGTTCGGATCATCCAGGGCCAATTTAAAGTATTCTGCAGGCCAAGTGCCGGTCTCCAGGAATAAGTTGGCGCCACCGCCGATAGCCATGCCGGCGACCTCGAGCGCTGAACGGATGTTTCGATCGTCGAGGGTGTAGTGCCCGATTGAATGGCCGCCGTGACAGATGATGATAGGCACTTTCGAAAATTCGCCCGCCAAACGCTTCAGAAGAGTCCAGGGGTCCCATTCATAGGGCCAGGTGAAGTCGTGGAAGTCAATCGAGACCTCATATTTCTGGGCGAGTTCGCAGAAGACGCGGTATTCATCCAACCGTTCCTTGAACCCATAAACCTTCTGTCGATCCCAATCGCGCGGGACAAATTCGCCGATGCCGATGTATGTGCCTGTTTGAAGGGCGGCCTCAATTTCGTCTGCCGCCGCCTGCAGGGTCCATTTCGCCTCCCCGCGAGCACAGGCGATTTTCAACTTCTGATCACAGCAAAAAGATCTGAACTTGTCAGGATACTTTTCGACCAGTTCCATTTGTTTTTCATTGGTCGTGCCGACCACGCTCGGCTTGAGAAGGAGCATGTCGATGCCGTATCGCTCCATGTCATAAAGGCATAGGGCGGAATTATCATAGGGTTTCACTTCTCCTTCATCAGGCGCGGCTGGAAGGCCGGACCAAAAGCCTTTTGGTTTATCTTTCGGTTGATAAAGGGTTGTGATGTGACCATGCGTATCGATGACATAACGTGCTTCATAATGCATACCCAATCCTCCTTATTTCATGGATTACTTTTTCTGAATGGACGAGGCGGCATCGTTATAGATGTCAGTACCCTCGTTGTCGGCGTTATTGCCGGCTAATCGGCTGTTTTGAATCTTGAGTTGTGACCGGCCCATGACTGCCACACCACCGCCATTTCTGCCGGATTGATTGTTTTGCACATTGGAGTCGATTAATTGGGCGATGGTGTTGTCAGTGAAGGCCGCTCCCCCTCCATCGCCTTTTGCTGAGTTTTCTTTAAAGACACATCTCTCAAAGGTGGCCATCGTGTTTTCCAACTGAGAGGCACGGCTTACAGTGAAAATGGCCCCACCGTGTCCGCCAGACCTGTTATTGATGAACTGACAATCGGTGAGCTTGGGACGGGACCCGTAATCCAAAGAGAGTGCTCCACCTCCCCATCGGGAACGGTTGCTTCGGAACACGCAGTTTTGATACTCGGCCAAAACACCGACGCGATCCAAAACCGCCCCCCCGTAGTTAGCGTTGTTATTTTCGAAGATGCAGCTGATAAATTTGGGTTTCCCTCGGTCGTAGTTGTAAACCGCGCCCCCGGCCTTGGCATAATTGCCGGTAAAGTTACAATTGCGGATCTCGGGCGAGAATCCGATCCGCGGTCCCATAGGCGGCCCCTGAGGCTTCCGCTGATAATTAATCATTCCACCGCCGTGGCCATCGTAAGCGATACCGTCAGCATAGCCGCCGGTAATGGTAAACCCGTCCAGCACCGCGCCGTTAGCCCCGATCAATACATGATAGCTGTTATCTGAAGGGTTATCGGGGCGACCGATGTCCCCTGAAAGGATCGTCCGGTTTCGCTCAAAATCCCGCTGCTCAAACGCTGTTTCCTTACCAGCGAAGCCGCCATAAAGCCGGACCCCCGGGGATAATAAAAATGAGATGGTCCGGTCGTCCATTGAAGGCTTGTAAGTCCCGGATACGACCCAGATCTGAGCGCCGTCTTGGGCCGCGTCCTTTAGGGCATCTGACAGAGAGACATGAGCCGATTTCCAGCTCTGACCATTGCCAGGGGTGTTGTTGGCCCCGTTCACGTATATGACGCGTTCTGAAGTCGGCACAGTCGGCTCCACGTCAGTACGCGAACCCCTCGGGGGACGTGGCGGTCGGCTCTTATTGACATAGGGTTTCAGGGAAGCCAACAACTTCGGTAATTTGTCTGGTGCGAATTTTGGTGATCCCGGTTGATACCCATAATCCAGTTTAGAACTGCCGTCAGGGGAAAGTTTGGGATCGGCATCGGAATTGTTCTCCCCCGGATACCCTCCTTCTATTACCGAGTCCTTTACGCGGGGACTATTATCGTGCCAGGCATAGATTCCCGGATCACCCCAATCGCATTGATTACCCCAGACAATGGATTTCAGCACAGCCGGATCATTCGACGGACCGGTACCCATATATACACTCGGGCCGCTCGTTCCAGCCCGATTGCGGGTGAACGTGTTGTAATAGATGATCGGATGGGATGCCCCGTCGTTCCCCATGGCGGCGGCATAATCCGCTTTGTTCTCTATGAAGAGGCTATTAATGACAATAGGCGAGCAGCCGAAATCATTATACATGCCGCCGCCTTTTTGCTTGCACACGTTCCCCTTGAAGACGCAGCTGAGGAAAACGGGATTGGTGCCCAAATCATTGGCCACACCGCCTCCTCGCCCGTCGGCCACGTTGTTTTCGAAGACGCAATTGATAAACGTGGGCATAGGTCGGTCCACCCCACGGGGCGGCGGAAAGACCTTTGTAACCATGTTGTAGACACCGCCGCCCTTCCTGGCCTCGTTTCCGATGAAGCTGCAATTTCGTACCGTCGGAGCGGCCTGGAAATTGACCATGCCCGCGCCGATCCCAATATTCGGGCCTTGTAAGATACGGTCAGGTGTGATGTGAATGGGTGGTCTGCCTCCTCCGCTGCCAGGTCCCGGAGGTGGAGGCGGTGCGCCTTCAGACCTTGGACCACCAGGTCCCGGTGGTCGGCGCGGAGGGCCTCCGGGCCCTGGGCCGCCCGGGCCTCCAAAGGGTGCGTCGCGACTATATCCGCCGGTGACGACAAAACCGTCAAGCAGGGCACGATCGGCCCCCCAAACCACATGGTAACAATTGTCCTCCACATAGTCTCGGCGGCCAATGTCCCCGGAAAGGATTGTTTTGTTTTTTTCCCAATCCCGTTGGTCCAGGCTGCTTTCCCGGCCCGCAAAGCCACCATAGAGGTCAACCCCTTCTTTGAGCCGAAAACTGGTGTTGCGGTCATTGCCCTCTGTGGGCAAGTAGGTTCCGGCAGCTACCCAGACGGACTCTCCCTCTTGGGCCGCCTCGAGCGCGACCGTCAGAGACTTAAAAGCCGTGGACCAACTCTTTCCGTCACCGGGCCTTTCGACGTCAGTATTGACAAATATGACCCCTGTCGCTGCATCTGCCAAAGGCATTTCAACCTGCTTAACCATGTTAAAAGTCCACAAAAGGGCCATGAAGGCAATGAATGCACCCAGGAATACTTTTACACTTTGATTTTTCATACACTTGCCACCCCCGTGTTCAGGACATCTGTGTTGATATCGGTTTCATTATTGTCGTTAATGGAATATGGCCAAACACTGCATTGAGAACTTCATCCGGGTCAATCGCCAAGTCCAACCACTTTATGTTCAGTACGGTCTTGTGGGCTCATTACGTTTGATGTTTTTTTTTGTGACTCCGAAGACTCCGCTTCAAATGCCGGCTTTTTCCCCTTCAGATTCCGGGAAGAAGATCCGTTCATCAAAGCCTCTGAAATATTGACGGTGGCACTTTTCAATTTGGAAAGTACCTGACGGTCGTTTATGACTTCAGCCCGAAACGAAGGCACCAGGATCGTGATCGCTCCGATGGGATCATTGTTGTAATCAAGAATTGGGGCCCCCACAGAAAAGACATCCAGATTGTACTCCCCAAGATCGTACCCGAAACCGCTCTGTCGAATTTCGTCGAATTGCTCGATCAGTTTCTCCCAATTCGTGAGTGTGCTTGAGGTGAAACTGGGCAACCTGGGATAAAATTTCTTTATCTCGTTTAGTCGATCTGAGGATAAAAAAGCCATAATGGCCTTCGCCCCGGAGTTTGCGTTGATGGCGCCTCGGTCACCAAGATTAAAGGCGACACTTATTGGGTGTGGGCCCTTGACCCGGTAGGGGAGAATGACCTGATTGTCCGCCAGGGTCACGAGTGAAACACTTTCGTTTATTTCCTCACTCAATTGATGCATGTAGGGCTGAACAACGGACACAAAGCGCGTTTGAAAGGACCGGTTGACCGATTTACCGAGAACGGCCGTGGTCGAACCAAGACGATAAAGTTTTGTCTTCTCTTCCTGTTGTACAAAATCGTATTCTTTTAGAATGCCTAGTATTCGGCTGACGGATGCTCGATGAATGCCCAGAGTCCTGGCCAATTCGAGGGTTCCTTTTGGTTCGTTGAAGGGTAAGAAAGCGGTAAGTATTTTTAGGACCTTCTCTGTCGCGTTGAAATCTGTCTTAAGGCTTGGTTTTTCGTTTTCAGCCATAAGGTCACACCTCGGTCCTTGCTCATCTTGTCTGGCGAGATATTGTCTTGTTGAATGAGACAGATTTAACACCTTCTTTTTGGGGTGTCAAGGGATTTATAAAATATTTATCTCCCTATTTTCAAATCATGTAACCATTTGATATTGTGATAAAAACTTCCGTCCTTTAGAGTCCTGAAGAATCCAAGTCAATCATCTCGGAACCGGCCAAAAAGGTTCTTGAAATCGGCTCAACGGCCAAGGGGGTTATGCCAGTGTAAAATTACCTATAAAACTTTTGCATATATAACAGGCTCAATGCTTCCAACAGCCAGATCGTTGATAAACTCCGAACTTGTGTTTTTTTAAAGTCTACGACTTGTAGAATAGGTTAGAGGGAAAGGTGACCATGGTGAAAATAGAAGAGGTAAGAGAGGCCTTTAAGAATGGTGTAGAGGAAACGGCAGAAAACATTTAAAACTAAAGATTGAAACTTTTAAAGGAATGGGGAATGCTCCTTCAGAAATTGCTTTGCTCACGATCTGTTTCAAGTGAAAAACCGAAAGCCCAAGGTATTAGGGTTTTTTCTTTGAGCATTCCTCTGATACTACAGCTTAAACCAGATCACATGCATCGGCAGGCATCCAGTGATTATCTCTACCTTCCCATTTCACGTTACACCCTATGGGATTAGTTAAAGGGACGGATATCTCCTTACCGGCCAGATGCTCTTCAAGGGCACGATCCAAGTCCAGGGCAGTAATCTTTGATGCCTCTCTTGGACTGTCCACACCTCTGCCAGTATAAATAAGCCGTCTTCCCTCGTCAAAAACATAGAAATGGGGAGTTCTTAAAGCACCGTAAGCTAATGCCACCTCCTGGGATTCATCGTACAGGTATAGCCACGGGAAAATGTTTTCATTCATCCGCTTAATCATATGCTCAAAGCTGTCGTCTGGGTAAGTAATTTTAGAGTTGGAGTTAATCGCCACGAACTCGACGCCCTGGGGTTTGAATTTTTCGACCGTTTTTCGAGTCTCTTCGTCGGACCCTATTACAAAAGGACAATGATTGCAGGTAAAAAAGATTACTAATACTTTTGAGTCCTTAAAATCGTTCAAATCATAGCTGTTGCCGTCTGTCCCTGGCAGGTTAAAGCCGGGTGCCTTTTCACCAATCTGTAGTGTAAAAGCCATATCTTATTCCCCCTCCCTGGTTATTATTATTTTATCCAGCTTTCAAATTATAATAATGAAATACGCAAAAATTCAAGGTCTTTATTCCCAAATATCAAGAATCAATCACAATTCAAAGTTTCTCGTTCAGGTTAATAGGTTATTATAACCTTAGGTTAAGTACTTTCTCCTCTAATCGGAACTAGGGACAACTTCCAATTCCACAGTTAGCAGGAAAATATTGATCAACAATTTCTTCAACCTTTAACAGCCGGCCTCGACGCTCCTCATCCGTGCTCGTAACTATAACGGTAAACATCCTCCGGTAGAAAGTGTGAACACCGCAGAGATCGAAGATGCAATTTTTCCAAAGAAGTTGTAGAGGATCACCAAAGACGGTCTGTTCTCTTTTGGGTGCTGTATTTACTGTATTTAATACAATCGCTGTTTGTGTCTTTAAAAGCCCGACTGGTGCCGTACCTTTGATCAGATGGCTTGAGAACCCGGGGGGACGTCCCTCAATCCTCACAACCATGCATGCGCTAAAACTTAAACCAAGCAATGCTGAAGCTTTTCCGGGGAGATATTACCACCACTGAGAATGAGGGCAATGGTTTTATCCCGCACGCGCTCCTTTACCTGTAGCGCGGCTGCTAAGGGCGCTGCCCCGGCATGTTCCGCCAGTGTCTTGGCCTTTTCCAGATACAGCCGGACTGCTTGTCGCATCGCCTCTTCCTCTACCAGCAGAAAGTCATCCAAGTACTTCCACAGAATTTGTTGGGGCAGCATGAAAGGGGCGCCGGTTGCCAATCCTTCCGCCTCGGTTTCCATTTGGGCGGTGGTGGATTGTTGGTTCTTCCAAGTCAGATAAGCCGAGGGGGCTGCAGCCGCCTGCACGCCAATCACTTGTATATCGGGATTGATTGTTTTTGCCACCAGGCAGGCACCGGCTGCGCCGGTGCCGCCACCAATCGGTACGAAAATCATCTCCACGTCCGGTTGCTGCTCAAGAATCTCAAGAACACAGGTTCCCACACCGGCGATCAGGTCAGGCTCATCACCGGAAGAGATGTAGCGCAACCCTTGCTCTTGGGCCATTTGTTCACAATGGGCCTTTGCCGCATCAAAGTCCTTGCCGTGAAAGACGACTTCGGCTCCGTGGCTTTCCATCGCTTCTACCTTCACCGGATTGGCCCCTTCGGGGGCGACGATGATGGCTCGCACGCCAAAGAGCTTGGCAGCATAAGAGATGGATTGGCCATGATTGCCGGTTGAGGCGGTGATGACCCCCTGTTCTCGTTCAACGGCCGTTAAGTGCGACAGGAGGTTGATGCCACCCCGCACCTTGAACACGCCAATGGGTTGGTAGTTTTCATGCTTCACATAGACGCGTGCTTCTAACAGCCGATCCAGGGTAGGGTAATGATGTAAAGGCGTGGGCGACAAGAAGTCGCCAATGACGCGCTGGGCATGTAATACGTCTAAGAATGTTGGTAGGTTCATTGATGGTTTCTCCCTTTGGTACAGTTAATAGCAGCTAACGGCCTGGGTGGGGGCATGATAGACCGACAACGAAAACGCAGGCTATAATATTAGCAGAAAACGCTTGGTATTTGTCTATCAGATAAGTGCATGATAATAAAGAATATATAGTTAATTCTCCAATATTTTATGATTGTTGAGTAAATTTACTAAACAGGGGAGAAGAATATTGAAATATCTTCACAACCATTTGAAATTATGGGTATTATTCAGGTGAATTCCATTCATGTCAATAGACATTTATAAAATTGATAATAATATTAGCCCCTTAACCCTATAATGATTGCAAATCACAAATTGTAAAACCCGAACTCAACAGAGCTACATGCGATCTTGTGCAGTGAATTGTCAAGGTTCTTTCTTTTGAACTTTTTCTAATGGAATTAATTTCCCCTTCTTCTCTTTTGTTCCTTTTTCAGATTTAATTTTCGATAACAAGAAAGGGGATACATTCCATCGCTCCCCCTGCTCAGTGACCACTGTTACAGTTTGAAATGGTGAAAATCCATGAGTTTTCAATTAATGGCAGAAACGATCAACACGGCAGGGCCTTTTCAAGTCTCACGGCCATAGGCCGTGGGTTACTTTATAAATCAAATCAGATTTATTTCTTATCTTA
>JAQYVK010000073.1 GCA_030145585.1 Desulfatiglandales bacterium
TCTTTCATAAAATGGCTTGAAAGAGCTTTTGTAAAATCTCGTCATATTCGGTGCCACTAAAGCAATATTGCATTTCCAGAAAACGCTTCCTGAGAGAGGATACCTCCTCCTTGACGGACAGGCCATCCTTTATCACATCCCGGATGAACTGGGCCAGTTCCTGAAAATGGGTCGCCTCCATGCCAAATCGGGTCATCTCCGCCACTCCCATTCGCAGAGATCCTGCCGCGGTGAATCCTTCCTCATCCGGGGCTGCTTGATAATTGACAATAATATTATTCTCCTCCAACCGACGTGCCACTTCTGGACCCTTGGCATAGTCCACATCGATCACCACTTGGTGGGTTTCTGTATAAGAGATGCTCGGATCGCCGGCTACTTTCAAACCACTCTCCTTAAGGGCGATGGCAAAGGCTTTGGCGTTGGCCAAAACCGCCCTTTGGTATTCATCTTTAAAACAGTTCATTTCATAGCTCGCCAGCAACAGGGCCAACAGGGTGCCCAAATGGTGGTTGCTGAGACTGCCTGGAAACGTTCTACGCTGGATCGCCTCCCAGAGATCGTAGAGCAAATCATCTTCCTGGTAATTTGATGCGATGATCCCTCGCTGTGGACCAAAAAAAGTTTTATGGGTCGATGCGGTGACCAGATCCGCCCCCTCCTTAAAGGGTTCCTGAAAAAAGGGACCGATCAACCCTAAGACATGAGCCATATCATACATGATCACACAATCTAAGGAAAGCGCATCCACCATTGACCTCATTTCAGCCACAGGTTCTTTATGGAGCGTCATGCTCTTGCCCAGAACGATCAATTCGGGCCGGTGTTCAGCCATGATCTCTCGGCATGCATCCACATCGATCTGATAGGGGTTTTCCTCGAGGACAGGGAAATTGACCACGGCAGGCGTTTCCGTTTTCGGATCACGGATGACGAAATCCCGTAGTGCCCCCATCGGTTGGGCGCTTAGATGGCCTCCTTTGATGATATGATGGTTTAATACTTTCCGGATTCTCCTCTGTTCGCTTTTTCTGTCCGCCCGGTTTAAATAGTCAACCATAGCACTGTAGACCGCAGTATTGGCCATTTGCCCTGAAACGAGACGTGTCTCAACCTGGCTACAACCTAGGAAAGATTGAAGTTCACATTTAAGCATTTCTTCGGTTTCCGCGATGAAATCAGTTCCCTGGTAATAAAAGACCTCCGCTTCTCGAAACGCTTTCATTGGTTTATGTTCCGCGTATCGGCCCATGGGATCCATGATAGAAAGAACCCGGCATATCGATGAAGGTGTCTGTTCAGAGGGAATGAGATTTATGCAATCCCGCTGCCTCCAATGCGTATTCTCAATCGCTTTGTGAACCAGGGTTTCCACATTCTGTAATGTTTTTTGATCCGCTTCCGGTAACCGGCAAACCGCTTCATTCTGACGAAGTCGGTCGTGTGGGATGGCCCGCGCAAAAGGGGGCGCTTCCGTCCGCAAATGATAAGGCACAATAACGGCCTCAATCTTCTTTCCCCGGACATCGATGTCCACCTCATCCCCTTCGCAAAGATCACTATCCACCGAAGCAAGACAGATCCCACGCCTTCCCCTGACCTCCGAGACCTGCGAGGCAAGTCCCACGCCTTGGCTCTTCCAATAAGGCACCATGGTTCCACTCGTCACATACCCAGCATGTTTTCCATTGGAAAAAACCTTGTGCCCCGACCTTGCAACGCCCTTCCCCACCATTGCCACAGGCATAATGATTCTGGGAAGATCACTGATATCGGTATAGTCTCGGTCAATGATTCTTTTATGGGCTTCAAACTGCTTAACAAGCCGTTCCCTGCCGATGAATTCCCCTTTGAGGGGGGAAAAACTGATGGCAAAACGCGCTAGTGGTGAACAAAAAGCCCCCATCTCCATTCCTTCCGGATCCAGACCCATTTCATTTCCATAGAGGGGCAGTCCTGCTTCCAACCTCAAGGTATCTCTGGCTCCCAGGCCTACAGGCTGGGCACCTCCCTCTTCGACCAGATAATCCCAGAGCATGAGCCCGCCCTCACGTCTGATAAAGAGTTCGAACCCCAGAGGCTCCCCCGTGTACCCGGTTCTCGATATCAGGATCTCTGCCTCATTTATGCCTGCAATACTGAGTGCATTTTTAACAGGTTCCGGCAGGCAGCCTGAGGTGATAGCGCGGGATAAGATCTCCCTCGATTTGGGCCCCTGAAGAGACAACATGGCGAGCTCTTCGGTTCTATCCTCTATTGCGACCTCTTTAAACTCTTTCATGCATACATTGAGGTGTTTCCAATCTTTTTCACGATTGGCTGCGTTCACGACCAAAAGGTACTCATGCTCCACAAACCGAAAGAGATATGCATCGTCAATGATGCCCCCTTGATCATTCTGGATCAGCGTGTATTGGGCCTCATCCACTTCGAGTGCTGCAGCATTGTTGGAAAGGACATGCTGCAAAAATGATAAAGCCCCCTCACCACGAACAACAAACCGGCCCATATGCGAAATATCAAAAAGACCGGCCTTTTTCCGTGTTGTCAAATGTTCTTCGATGATCCCCGGTTTATAATGAAGCGGCATATGCCAACCACCAAAGGGCACCATTTCCGCGCCCAGCGCTACATGCCGCTCGTATAAGGGGGTTTTCTTTAATGAACTCATGGTCTATGCTCCTTTATGTCTCTTTTTTTCATAAAACGGATATTTTTTCAAGGAATCTTCAGGGCTGATTAAAATTCGAGTCTCAAGCAAAATATATTTACCCCAACCCCTTCAAATATCGAGCATCTTATAGGCAATATAATCTTCCTTGGCCATCTGTTGAGCCGAAAGTTCCGTTCATGGAACAACCCTTGGTTGACATTTCCTCTTTTCCTTTATAATAGGAAATGAATAAGATTCAAACAATTCTCGGGAACTGATGAACTTATATCTTTAAATCACCGGAGGATATCATGAGGCTAAAGGACAAGGTGGCCATTATCACTGGAGCGGGTCAAGGTATCGGGGCCGCCTATGCACGTAAATTTTGCGAAGTAGGTGCTAAAGTTGTCGTCGCTGATATTAATCAGGAAAAAGCGGAGGCTGTCGTCAAGAAAGTTACCGAAAAAGGACATGAAGCTCTCGCCATTATGACTGATGTATCCGACGAGGCAAGTACCCAAGCCCTCGTTCACACCGTCGTGGAAAGATACGGCCGCATCGATATACTGGTCAATAACGCAGCCATATTCGCGACCATCGAGACCAAACCTATGGAAGAGATCTCCGTTGAGGAATGGGACGGTCTCATGGGTGTCAATTTAAGGGGTTTATTTCTCTGCTGCAAGGCCATCCTCCCCCAAATGAAAGCGCAAAAGCAGGGAAAGATCATTAATGTCTCCTCAGCCACTGTGTTTATGGGAAAGCCCTATTATATTCACTATGTCACTTCCAAAGCGGGTGTGATCGGTTTCACCCGCGCCCTGGCTCGTGAAGTGGGGGATTGGAACATCCAGGTTAACTGCCTCACGCCGGGATACACTGAGACGGAGATCCCCCGGGGGACCACCACCTCCGAGCAGAAGAAGGCAATCATTGGACACCAGTGCATCAAACGCATTGGGACACCCGAAGACCTTTTTGGGATCATGGTCTTTCTGGCTTCGGATGAGAGCGATTTTATGAGCGGGCAAACTGTGAATGTTGACGGGGGAGATAATCTACACTAATAAAACAGGGATTCGTGCCCGCCACAACCCGCCAAAAAGATAGGCGGGTAAAAGACTGGCGGGCAAAGGTCAAAGGATCAAGGATCCTGGCGAAACAAAGAGGTTCAAATTTCTTATTCTTCAGTTCCACTTAATGAATCGATGAGCTTCGAACTTATTTTTTCCAATAGGGCAATGTAGTTCTCTCCGGCCCCGGAAGAGGCAATCAATACCATGTCCCCCTTCTTTATGAGTTTCTTTGTAATGGCCTCGAAAAGGTTAACCGCTGCAGCACAGTTGGCAATGTTTCCGTACTTCTGAAAGGTTTCATAACATTGTTCTTTAGGGATTCCGAGCCCCTCTCTCCAGGCTCCCGAGGCCCAATAAACGGGCTGATGCGTCACAAAAAAATCTATATCGGAAATGGAAAGGCCTGTCTGTTTCAGGGCTTTGTGTACGATAGTTGTCATATCCTTTTGTGCATTCGATGCAATTTCCTTATTTGCGTTTGGGTTGTAGAAAGTAAGGAATGTCTGTTCATAATAGTGGTCATGTCCCACGGACTCAAATAGCTCCGGCGTTCTTCTTTGAAGAATAATGCCGTCATGTCGACTTCCGCGACTCATAGAAGCGGAGGCGATATAGCCATAATCCTCTTCAACTTTCGAAATGACAGCCGCCACTGCAGCATCTCCCGTGTTAACAGAAAAGTAAGTGGATTTGTCGTTTACAATTGAATCCAGGTAGCTTGCCACGACCAGAACCTTGCTTTTCATGCCCGCTTTGAC
>JAQYVK010000074.1 GCA_030145585.1 Desulfatiglandales bacterium
ACTGGAGGCGGGTGAACCAGTCCTTTGGTCCATCTTTCCGGAAATGCCTCTATGCCATTGGCAGCCCCAAGCAAGGCCCCAAGGACCGCGCCGCGGTAGACGTTGTCTCCACCGAGATTGGTGTTGACAATCAACCCTTTCTCAGGGTCCTGGTGGTATTTAAGGGCAAGGTAGATGACCGAGGGAACCGATTCCTCCACATAGCATGCCGGGCTCAACCTCTGCCCTATAACCAACTCATCCGCATCCGGCAGCCATTTGAAAAAAGGATGGTTGAGGAAGGGGCTCGCTTGTTTGCTGATGCCCTTCGTCAAGATCTCTTTTAGAGGCTCGCCATCGAACACCTTAAGAAACAGCTCAATCACCATCGACGCCGCCATTTCCATTTTGGATCCCAGGTGGGTCAGGGAAAGGTGTTCCAAGGCCGCTTCGCGGGCTTTCTGAGGATCATCTCTATAATAAACCATGATGGGGATCAACCCAACCAACCCGCCGATATGTTTTTCCTGAACGCCGCATTTTTTTGGAGGCCGCCCCTGCGCATAATGGGTGAAAAAATGTCGATGGCATTCCTCGACATAGGTATCCCGGTGGTTTCCGGGCGTGGTCATGTAGGCAATATAACGCTCCAGATAATCATCAGCGTCATACCCGCCGTTGTGATTCAGGGATTCGATGAGAAGCGCGCATAATTTCACATTCAGGGTGTTTTCACCGGCCTTGAGAAATTGATGGTAATGGATACCGGGACGCCCCCAATACTGGGCTTGATCATGGAGGATTTCACCCTTCTCATTGAGAGGTTCATAGGAGGATCGCCAAAGGATACTATCCGGATGAGGGTTTTTTGGCGCAAGGTAATCCGTCACATAACCGTAGTCTCGTTGGAGTGCCAACCGATCGTAATACCAGTGCACGGGCATGGCGAGCGCATCCCCAATGAATAATCCATAAAGTGCGCCCCTGGATCGGGATTCTGATGAGATTCTAAAATTCTGTTTTTCCATTTCAGATTAACACTAATCATTGGAATGTCTTTTGTCACGAATAATGGGGGGTGTTGTTTACAAATTATACGAGCCATGTTATAGGATTTAGGAAACTATGAGAAGAAACAAGTAGCAATGCGGAAGGGAGCCATGAGAGGTGAATGAAAATGGGAGAAGATCATAAGAGAAAAGAGTTCCGGAGGCGACGTCTGCGAAATGCCTTATGGGGCCTTTTTATCGGGGATGCGCTGGCCATGCCCGCACACTGGTATTACAACATCGAGAATATCCCGAAGGCCTTTGACGGAGAGATTCGAGGCTATGTGGACCCGCCCCATCCGCATGAAGAAAGTTTTATGGTGGGCATGACTTATGAGCCGGATGTGGAAAAGGCGAAACACCTGGGGCGGCCCTATGACATCCTGCACGAGCACGCTCGGTTTTATAAAACCAGCTACAGCAGTTTACAGATCCGAAGTACTGAACAGGAAAATGAGCATGGAAATCCTGTTCCCGGGTTGGAGGATCGTTTTCACTACCACCATGGCTTAAAGGCGGGTGAAAACACGCTCGGAGCGCATCTCGTCCGTGGACTGATGAGGACAGTGATTCGTCATGGTTGCTACGACCAGAACGCCTTTATGGAAGAGTTTATAGAGCATTTAACGACTCCCGGAAGGAATCGTGACCCTTATACTGAGATCTATATTCGGAGGTGGTTCGAGAACTACTCTCGCGGTTTTCCGCCTCATGCCTGTGCGGAACTACAACGCAATTCGTGGTCTATAGGGTCCCATGGGGGCATTATCCGGCCTTTGGTAATTTCCACGCTCGCCGAGAGTGCCTATCAAGGTCTCGGACTCGCCATTGAACATCAGAATTTGACCCATCGATCAGAAAATGTGGCCAGTGCATTGGGGGTGCTGACGCCACTCCTTAGTTCTTTAGTGGAAGGAGACGACCCACACCGAACGATTTCCAGGTTCGCTCAACACATACACTTACCTCATGTAACCGGAGAGGAGCTTTACACAGCCTACCGTGACCACAACGGTCCGGGCAACATACCAAAAGAGGACATGTGGAAATTTCATACGATGCTCACCGAAACACCTTTTGACCTCGATCGACTCATTCAAGATCATTCGGAGTCCGAAGTTGTAAGGAACTTGTTTGCCACCGCGTGCTACCCGGAGCATGGGCTACCGTTGCTTTTATATTTTGCGCAAAACAACAATGTCGATGTTGAGAACACACTTCTTGCCAATACCAATGCCGGTGGTGACAATGTGCATCGCGGTATGGTCTTAGGTCTCATCGTTGGGGCTGCCAACGATGAAATTCCCTCCCACCTCATGCAGGGGTTGGTTGCGTTCGAGGACCTGCAAACTGAGATTGCAGATTTTACCGAAATTGCCTTGAGTGGAAAGGGTATATAGGGTATTGGAAATCTGACTTTTCCTGCTCTCGATGAAGCTGCTAACGGGGTTGTATTTCTTGAATTTTGATCCCTCCCAAATATCATCTGAAGACTTTCCGGCCGATCAAAGTGGTTACAAGTGGAAAGCCTTGGCGACAATAGCACTGGGCACCATCACGGCGGCCATGGATGTAAGCATCACCAACATTTCTCTTCCAATACTGACAAGGGTCTTCAAAGCGGAATTAACGACCATCATGTGGGTCTCTCTGATCTTTACTGTGGTAGGCACAAGTCTCATGCTGGTCCTTGGAAGAATCGGGGACTATTTTGGAAGAAAATTGATTTACACGCTCGGTATGCTGATTTTTACCCTCGGAATGACAGGCTGTTCTATAGCGCAGAGTGTCGGGCAACTGATAGCCTTCAGGGCCCTACAAGCAGCGGGAGGGGCGATGACCATCGTGTGCGGGCAGGCTGTTATTACAGAAGCCTTCCCTCCTAATGAACGGGGAAAAAGTTTGGGCCTTTTCGGTGTAGCCATCTCCATTGGTTTTATCGCAGGGCCAGTTCTTGGAGGTTTTCTGCTCAAATGGCTGGACTGGCGGTCCATTTTTTACACACGAATTCCTGTGGGACTCATCGCATTTTTCATGGCGCTCGTCCTGCTCAAAAAAGATTCCAAAAGGATTGAGAAAATCGAGCTGGATATTATAGGTGCATTGACGTCATCAGCAGGTCTGTTTTGCTTTGTCTTTGGTATGAGCCAGATCGCAAAATTCGGTATAAAATCTCCCATGGTGTACCTCTTTATGTGCATTGGCGTCTTAAGCCTCTTTATTTTCACTTTGATTGAACGAAATGCTAAGGATCCCATCGTTGATCTGACCATTTTTAAAAACCGCACGTTTTCCTACGCCATTTACAGCCTCTTCTTGACCTTTATCGCCATGCCATTTTTTTTCCTTATTGTACCCTTCTACCTCATGCAAGGTGTCGGTCTCTCCCCTTCAACGACCGGGCTTTTGTTTGCTGTTATCTCCATTGCGACAATCGCTGGCAGCCCCATTAGCGGTTGGCTTTCTGACCGGTTTGGTCCTCATTGGTTTTCCAGCCTGGGAGTCGGAACAATTGCTGCGGCCTTTTTATTAATGAGAGGATTTGATCTCCAGACAACCATTGGACAAATGATACCAATATTGGCATTGTTTGGATTTGGAATGGGAGTGTTTCAAGCACCCAACAGCAGTACGATCATGGGGTCGGTATCCCGGGATAGACTCGGCGCGGCTTCGGCCCTGATGGCGACTGTCAGGCAGGTAGGGCTTGGGGTTGGCATGGCTTTGGCGGGTATTATTTTTACCGCAAGAAGGGTCCTTCACGAATCGGAACTCAACTTTCATGGGCTCGCCGAGATTCAGACAGTGAGTCTGTCTATTAGTGAAGCTTTTCGGGATATTTTACTGGTCTCCCTCTTTCTTCAGTTACTTGCATTATTGTTTTGTCTCCTTTCCAGCAAAAAAAGTACTTGAGTAAAGTCAAGGGGCGAGAGGTCTCTGAAGCCTTCTCAGCGCAACATTGTCAGAAGCATCGAAGATCATTTGTCAGGCGATTCCTAAGGGTATAACCTTTTGATATTCTAATATATATCGTTATTTACAGATAAGATGTAATATGTTAGTAATCAATGATCGCGAGAACCAGAAATCTGGGGTAATGGGAAAGGAGATGGGTCGAGATGATTACGGATGGTTCGGTAAGAAGTACCTGCAACATTTGTCATCGTGGTTGTGGAGTACGTATCCATTTGGAAGGTGGCGAGCCGGTCAGAATCGAAGGAGACCCCCAGAGTCCCGTAAATGAGGGTGGACTCTGTATAAAAGGCAAAACGGCCCTGGAATTACTTCACCATCCCGATCGGCTTAAATATCCACTCAAACGGACCGGGGAGAGGGGAGAAGGTCATTGGGAGCGAATCCCATGGGATGAAGCGCTTGGCATAATCGCGGATAAGTTCCAGGGGATCAAAGAAAATTATGGCGCCGAATCAGTTGCCTTCATTCGTGGCGGGGCCAAAGGTTTTGATGACAGTATATTGGTGAGGCTGGCCAATGTCTTCGGCTCGCCAAATGTTGCCTGGCAGGGTCATGTTTGTGCTTTGCCGAGATGGCTTGCTGCAGATATCACCTTCGGTTCTCCTCTACCTGTTGAGAAGGACAATTCACCCGGATGTGCCCTGTTTTGGGGGTCCAATACGGCACACACGCTTTTTTATTTTTATCGGAAGCTAAGAAAATCGTTCAGTGAAGATACCAAGATTATCGTTATCGATCCCGGAAAAATTGCGATTGCCCGGAAAGCGGACTTCTGGTTGAAGGTAAGACCCGGCTCGGATCTAGCCCTGGCTCTGGGCATCATTCATGTCATCATCGATGAGGGTCTACATGACCAAGATTTTGTCGCCAATTGGACGGTTGGCTTTGAAGAGCTCAAGGCACATGTCAAGGATTATCCACCGGAAAAAGTTGCGGAAATAACCTGGATAGAGGCCGAAACAATAAAAGAAACGGCCAGGCTTATTGCCCTGAATGGTCCGGTTCGTATCGATGCCGGGAACGGGCTGGAACATAATGTCAACAGCTTTCAAACGAACCGCGCCATTTCCATCCTGAGAGCCATTACCGGCAATCTGGGTGTACCGGGAAGTGCGCTTCAGAACTCACCGGTCCCGTTACTGAAGCGCAGTTCAGCCGAGTTGGAGTTGTGGGATGAATTACCGACAGAAAAATATGAAAACCGACTCAGTGCCGGATTAAACTATCTGCCTCTCATCCGCTATGTGACGCCGGAAAGCGTTATGACCGCCGTCATGGAAGGGAAGCCTAATCCAATTCATGGTATCTACATGCACGCCTGTAACTCCTTGTTGACCCACGGTAACTCGAAGTATACATACCAGGCCCTTAATAAGGTGGACTTTCTGGCAGCGGCAGATTTGTTTATGACACCGACGGCCGCACTGGCGGATGTGGTGCTACCTGCGACCAGTTTTCTTGAAAGCGATGGGGTTTCTGCAATAGGGGGACCTCAAATCCAACAGAAGGTGGCCCAGCTTGGCGAGTGTCGGTCCAATTATGACACATTGTATGGCCTGGCTGAGAAACTGGGGTTGGCCGAGTATTTTTTCAGCACCGAAGAGGGGTGGTGGGATCATATTCTTAAACCAGCCGGGGTAACCTTTAGCCAATTGAGGCAGTTGGGTACAATATCCAACACCGGCCAGTACGGGAAGTTCAAGGTGGAAAAGTTTGCCACACCTTCGGGTAAAGTGGAATTGTACTCTAATCAACTCAAGGAATGGGGGTTTGATCCGCTCCCGGTATATTACGAATCTCCTGAAACACCCTATAGTGCACCGGAGCTGACCGGAGAATACCCCCTGATCTTTACCACCTGGAAATCGGCCGCTTATAGCCATTCCAGAGGAAGGCAAATAGAGTCCCTTCGCCGTTCCCGCCCCGAGCCGCTAATCAATATCCACCCA
>JAQYVK010000075.1 GCA_030145585.1 Desulfatiglandales bacterium
CGAGATAGAATGAATTTATTAAATATTCTCCGTTCATATGTTTTACACAGGAATCCGGCACACGTTTTTGATAATCCCATATCCCTCAGGCGACAATAGAGGTGTAAGGGATTGAGCACATGCTTAAAAGATGGCGGCATAGAGCCCTCAAATACGCAAAGCGCGTGGAGCAAAGTGCATAGCGTTAAAAAGAGTTACATTGGTTCAATTGGTTTTATTGGTTAAGTTGGTTAAAACGAATCAAACTAATTCAACCAATCAAACTAATAAAACGATTAGGCTTATGTTCTTCTCCCTTTCCCCTGTGCCCTATACTTTTTATTTATTCGAGGTTCCGAGGGCTTCATTTTTCAAAAGAGCAACTATTGTGCCAATATTGGGAGGGAGTCGAGGTAAAACGAAAAAGTGTTAACTCAATATTTTATCCAAATATATCAATAAGTTGAAAATTTGCTCACTTTTATTTATCCTGATTAATGCTGGTAAAAATTTAGGGTTTTCTGGTTTGAGAAATTAATTACCAATTTCTTAGGTAATGTTTTGCCACCCATTAGCAAAACATTACACAGCAGGATGATGAAAATTCGCAAAGCGCAAAGCGCATAGAGCATAGCGAAAAAAAACCATAAAAAATAATCACCCCGGTTGAATAGGCTATGCCCCAGATGAATAGCTTTCACCCCAGTTAAATAGGCTGCGCATTTCACAGGGCATGGATTCAACGGGGTAAACATTCAACTGGGCCCCGTGAACGGGATGTCCGCTTCGCTACCACAGGCGGGGCAGGCGAAAACGCGAAAAGGGAAATTTTAGACAGGATGAACCCGCCGTCGCTGAAGCTTCCGCCGTCGCCCGAAGGCTATGGCGCGACAAGATGGCATGGCAGGCAGGATGTACAGGAAATAAGTGTAGATTCCCGCCACCCCGCCAAAAAGACTGGCGGGTAAAAACTAACGGCGGGCAGGGATGGTGAGGTAGAGGACAAAAGATCGACTTATGGGTAAATCCAAACAGCTTCCAGGTCGAGGGTGCAGATAAACTTCCCTCCTTTTTCATGAAGCCTTTTCCATTCTTCTTCTGTGTAGACAAGAAGGTCTGTAGGTACGGGGAGAGATTCAAGATTCCATGTAAGATTACGACGCTCAAAGGGCTCGGATGCGTTAGCCACGATAGCAATGAGGTCGAGATCGCTTCCCACACCCCAGTTGCCACTGGCATATGAGCCGAAATAACACAGTCGGCGTAATTCCGCGTGCTTTCTTCCTTCCTCGGTGACCCATTCTCGAACAGCCTGATCTACAGTTTCACGATCCGGCCATTTTAGAACGGACGAAGTCAAGGATCTCACCGGCATAACGAATTGCCTCTTTGCTCTGTAAAGATCCATAATGCTCGAAAGGTGGTCCCTCAGGGTGACCGTTTGCATAACGTGTAGGAATGTAAAAATTGTCAAGCACTTTGCCCTTTTCTACCAGGGCTTCCGGAACTTCCAGGGTTAGCTCCTGCAAAAGACGGGCAATCACATGACCCCACGCCTCCTGCCCCAATTCTAGGTGCAAAGCTTTAACCGCCTTTTCCGCTGACTGCTGGGCAGCAAAACAGGCCCACTCATGACGTCCCTCCGTTTTTGAAGCTTAGGGCTCGCTCAAAAATAACTTCACATTTTCGCATCCCATCTTCAGGCCATTTTCGACCGTTCCTCAATCGCAAAATCCACGAAATAATACTATTATTCCTTTGGTTTTGCTCAATCGAAACGGCCAAATCTGACCTAAATCTGGGCGCCAGATCCGCTAAGTTATCTTTGAGCGAACCCTTAGCCTGGTTAAGGTCTTGTTCAGCTTGTAAAAACCAGTCTTTGGATCGATTCGTCATTCTTCAAATTCCCTCAACAAATTTACGATGACATCTTTATAGCTTAAGAAATCGTTTAAGTTACTCTTCAGAATGCCAACCACTATTCCTGCATCCACTTTGTCATAATGATGAACAAGGATATTTCTGAATTTTGCCATCCTCTCCATCCTCTCGAACAGGTTTTTTTTGATGACTTTACTTTCATAAAGGACTCTGAAAGTGTCCGCATAGGTTTTTGGTATTCGATATCCTCTGTCTGAGATTATGTGGCTACCAACATCCGCACATATCTCAATCATCATCTGAAGAGTCCTTTCAACTATGCGCTGGGTTTTCCAATCTTCTGAGTATTCTTTGACAATGATATTGGAATATTCCCTTATCTGCCCTAAGTACTCTTCAAGCTCAGCGAGCTTTCTAAGAAGGAGGGCTTTATCGACCATATAAGAATCTCCTTTCAAGAATAGCCATCTCTTTGGTTGAAAAGTCGAAATATTCCCTCATAGTCAAGGACTCATACTCGTGTCTCAAAAAGGGATCATTGTCAACAATAATCCTTTTATTTTCCAATACCTTCATTCTCAGAGTAAGAGGAGCTTCGTTTAACATCACTAAATCAATCTCGTCTGTTTCCAATAAGTCTGTGAGTTTGCCGAGAATCTCCAATTTCTTCTCGAATGAGTCAACGGTTTCACGAAGATAAACTGCAATATCCACATCGCTTAAAGGCAGAGGCTTACCTCTTGCAAGACCACCGAAGAGATACGCGAAGAGTATGTCCGGCCTCGACCGGAGATAGGTTTCAGTCTTAGGGAGCATATCTTCAATGTTTTCTGGGAGTTTTGAATATTTAATCATTGCTCTGTAGTGCCGGCCTCAAGGCGTTTCGAGATCTCCTTCAGTTGTTTTCATTAATTTTTACTTAATTTTACAAATTAAAGAAATTTAAAGCCAACTAAAGTTAACAAATTAAATAGATGTTGTCAATTTTTTTTGTTGCCCTTCAGTTTCAATCTGGATTTTTCGCAGTAAAAGTGATGGATTTCGTTCTTCATCCATCCTAACCAGGACAAGCGAGAATCATCAGGCTTTTGAGTTTATAATTTTATGCTTGTCCGGAAATTCGAAATGAGAAACTCGAAATTCACCCGCCAGGGCGGGCCTGTAAATCCAGTCAATAAACAGCGGTTGTTTTTGTTCTAAATTTTTTCAAGCGGTTCACTGCTTACCGTTCACTGTTCACTGTATATATTTAGTGCAGATAAGTGTAGATGAGTGGTTAATGTTTTTTCGCCTGTCCGCCGAAAGCCGGCTCGTCGAAGACGGGCTAGCGGCGGTGGGAGCTTTCGTGATTATTTGTTTCTCTACGGTTTTAATTTAAATTCGTCGATGCGGTTTAGGAGGGTCTTGTAGCTTACCTGGAGTTTTTTGGCGGCTTTTTTTCTATTCCAATCCGTCTCTCGTAGCGTCTTCGATATCATCACACGTTCAGCTTCAGAGACATAGGCTTTTGAGATCTTTTTAAGGGAAAAATTTTGGTCCTCGAAAAGCTTTACTACCTGACCATCGGTCCAATTCAAGAGAAGCGGATCGGCATATGCCGGGTTAAGGTGTTGGTTTTCATTATCCGGATCTTCCATATTTAATTCAGTAAAGATAAAATCCCAATCCTTCAGGATAATGGCACGCCGAATAACGTTCTCGAGCTCTCTGACATTACCGGGCCAACGATAAGATAAAAAGAAGTTAATGACGTCATCAGGGACGGATAAAATCTCCCTTTTAAGTTCAAAACAGTATTTGTTTAGAAAATAGTGGATCAGCAATGGAACATCTTCTATTCTGTCCCTTAAAGGGAGTATTTGGATAGGCATGATGTTGAGGCGATAGTAGAGATCTTTTCGAAAGGAGCCCTCCAGCACCATTCCCCTGAGGTCTGCGTTTGTTGCTGCCACAATCCTGATATCTAATGTCTTGTCCCGGATTCCCCCAAGCCTTGAAAATGCCTTATCCTCGAGTACCTGGAGAAACTTCGCCTGAGGTGCCAACAAGAGAGCACCGATTTCATCGATAAAGAGCGTGCCCCTATCGGCCAGTTCAAGCAGGCCCGGCTTATTTTGGTGGGCACCGGTGAAGGCGCCCTTTTGGAAACCAAAAACCTCACTTTCGAGAAGTTCATTCGGCAAGGCCACACAGTTTACCTTTACCAAAGGTTCTTTGTTTCTCGCAGAATGGAAATGGATGGAACGGGCAATCAGTTCTTTCCCTGTACCGGTCTCTCCGGTGACCAAAACAGTGATATCTCTGCGGGACACAGTCCGGATTTTTTCCCTAACATCTATCATGCCCTGACTCTGCCCTATCAGCACAGAATAATCCGGTAATTTTTCTGTTTCGTCTTTATGCCTCAAAGCGCCCTCTATAGTATTGGTGATCTCATCCGGTTGAGGGGCACGGCTCATATTATAAATGCCATTAAATGGGGTGTTATCTGTTCCATCCGGCAGACAAAGGTCAGTACAGGATATTAGAACTGGCATTGCACTGTCTATTATTTTTAACTTGTGGATGCATTGTAGGCATGTATCAACCCCCAAAGAGGGCCCCAGAATGGCGAGGTTGGGTTCGAAGTCGGCAAGCTGATGAATGGGCAAATCGGGCACAGCACTGTTACTGGCTCTAAGCCCAAGGTGGTGCAACTTTTTCGTCAATTCCGACGAAATTTCCGGATCGGTATCAATAATGATGATGTTGAGGTTGTTCATTTTTTTAGTTACGAGTTACGAGAAACAAGTTACGAGATACAAGCGCCTAGCGTAAAAAGAATTACCACCCCAGTGGAATAAGAAATGCAAATGCATTCCACGGGGCAGGCGAAAGCATCCGCCTTCGCTCCCATAGAGCTATGGCGAGACAGGCGAAAGTAAGGAAATACGAAAAACTTCTAACCACTCATCTACACTTATCTACACTAAAAAAACATATTGGACGCAGGTTTCGTTTCACGAAACACGCAGATTTCACAGATTCTTCTTTAAGGTTAGGCTCTTTGATCGTTTAAAACCTACCGCGATGCGGTAGGTCCTGATGAGTTGCATCAGGACCAATGTGGGAGCCCTTTAGGGGTTAAAATAAGCTCGCTTATTTTCTTCCCAAAAGGGTTCCCACATGAGGTTTTAAAGCGATCCTTTTCTTCATCTGTGTAATCCTGTAATCCTGTCAAAAAAATTCGTCCGTCCAGGTGCGTCTGTGTAAGTCTGCCTGTCCCGCCATAGCTAAGGGCTTAGCGACGGCGGATGGCTAATAGTCCTCTAAATAAAATCCCTACAATCTGTTTAATCAGCGTCCAAGAAATTTGTTTTTACTTATTTCGCTATGCTCTCTGCGCTCTGCCCTATGCGGGCAACTCATGTTGCCAATGCGCGGGATAGGGCACGGCTCAGTTCAACAAGCCCAAAAGGCTTGGTGAGGTATCCATTGATAAGGTGTTTCACTTTTTCATCGACGCCATGAGGGCCCGACTCTTCATACCCGGACACAAAAATGGCTTTGGCCTTGGGATCGATCTTCATGATTTCCTTGATACAGGTGTTGCCATCCATTTCGGGCATGCTGCGATCTATAAGTACGGCATCAGGAGCCCATTTTTTGTAGTTGTTTAGGGCTTCAACAGGCGTATCGATGGAAATTGTTTTATAGCCCAAACTCTCTGTTAGATTTGATATAGCCTCCAAAGAAGGATGTTCATCATCGATGATGAGAATTTTTTCCCCTTTTCCCAATATGGGGACATGTTGAGGCTTTGCACGTTTGGATTTTCGCACAGCCACAGAGGGGAAAGAGATCGTGAAAGTTGATCCTTGCCCTGGTTTTGATTTTACCGAGATGGTTCCTTTATGCTGTTCGACGATTCCGTGAGTCGTGGAAAGCCCCAAACCCGTTCCTTGTCCTGCCTCTTTAAGGGTAAAAAAAGGATCAAATATCTTTCCCAAAGTCTCCTTATCCATGCCGTGTCCCGTGTCGGATATTACGGCGACGACCTTATGGTTGGTTTTTTTCGTCTCAATGAGCAACTTGCCGCCATCCTTCATGGCATCACGAGCATTGGAAAGTAAATTCATGAAAACCTGGCTGAGGAGACTGCTGTTTCCTTTGATAAATAGATCTTTTTGCAAATTTAATTTAATTTCGATATTTTTATCAAATACCCTATCTATTATCCCATGGGTTTCCTTGATGACCTCTCCCAAGTCTACTTTGGTTAACTCATATTTTCCGCCTCTCTTTGAGAAATGCAATAAGTTGTTGATTAAATCCACGCCTTTTTCAACAGAGTCATAGATACTTTGTGTCAACTCACCGATTTCTTTATTCTCAGTATTAATCATTTCAATATATTCGATATTCCCTAAAATGGCCTGTAGAATGTTCCGGAAATTGTGGGCTGTTCCACCTGCGAAGGCTCCAATGGATTCTATTTTCTGGGAATGGAGAAGTTGTTCCTGCAAAGCTTTTTGCTCTGCTTCCGATTTTTTCCTGTCGGTAACATCGTCGTAGATGGCCACAATTTCGCCGGAAGGTAAGCGGTAGATATAGTATTCTCTGGAAATGGAGATATTTTCTTCCCCCTTGGATAGGGTAATTGTGCGACTTTCCGGTTTGCCAGTTTTCCACACCCTCTTGAGAGTCTCCAAGAGCAAAAGATTAATATCTTTAAAATTCGGGGAGGATTCTAACAGGCTTTTTTGAAGTTTTTGTTTCTTCTTTGTTTTCTCAATTTTTAGGTCCGCTTTGTTCGAATCTAAAATGATAAAATCTTTGCCATTATCGATCGCTTTATAGACAACCACACCGCTGCTCATGTTATTGAAGATGGCTTTGAACCGAGCCTCGTTTATTTGAAGTTTTTCCTCCGTTTCTCCTAAGGTTTTGGTCCTCGTTTCGACTATTTTCTCCAGATTTGAATAGAGCAGAGCATTCTCTACGGCGATGGCTGCGGGGCTGCTCAAAGCGGTTAGAAGAGCAAGATCCTCCTTTCGAAAGCCGTACGGTTGTTTAACAGAGTCCACATAAATGATGCCCCGTGTTTGTGACTTGCT
>JAQYVK010000076.1 GCA_030145585.1 Desulfatiglandales bacterium
ATGGCTGTGTTCAACGCGAAAGACAAAATCATTGAATGCAAATTAGTATATTATGGCCCGGGTCGAGGCGGGAAGACTACTAATTTGGAATTTATTCACAAAGCAGGTAAAAAATATACCTCAAGTGAGATGGTTTCAATCAATACAAAAGGGGATCGGACGCTATACTTTGATTTTCTTCCTATCGGCATTGGTAAGATCAGAGGTTGCGATGTTAAGGTCCAGCTTTATACGGTACCCGGGCAAGCAAAATATAGCTCCACGCGAAAGTTGGTTCTTAAAAATGTTGACGGCGTTGTCTTTGTCGCGGATTCCCTGGAAGTTCGGCGGAAAGCTAACGTCGTCTCTTTGATGGATCTACAGCAAAACTTGGCGGAACAGAATATCAGTATCTTTAAAGTACCACTGATTCTTCAGTTCAACAAGCGTGACTTGGGTGAGCGGGGTATCCCTATCCTGCCGGTGGAGGTCATGGAAAAGGACCTGAACACCAAACTCAAGGTTCCTTTTTTTTCAGCGTGCGCCTTGAAGGGGGATGGGGTAGGGGAGACCTTGAAAAAATGTCTGGTACTCACCCTGCGTCATCTACAAGAAGAATTACAATGGACAGAATAAGGATTAGATGTGGCTGGTAAAGCAGCATTTTCAGGAGAATTAAGTTTTATCAACTTGCCGGAGATCTTCCAAATACTTGGCGGAAATGCCAGTACCGGTAGCTTATATATCCGTAGTGAATATGCTCCCTCGGCGGGTAGAATATATTTTGTGAAGGGCAACCCCATCAATGCTATTGATGGATCTCAAAATGGAAAAGAGGCCATTTATGCCCTATTTGGTTGGACGGAAGGTAAATTTGAATTTTATGAGGAAAAAGTCAACGTTGAACGTGCCTTCAACGGTAACCGAATGGAGATTGTCCTCGATGCCCTCAAGATGATCGACGACGGGGAGATCAAAAAGGTAGGATCGGAGTCTCAAGACGAGGAGGATGAGAAAAGCAAAAGATCAGGGTCGGACGGGAACAAGGGGTTACCCATCTTAAGGGGGCCTTTAATCGATTACGTTTTTGTGATCGATGAGGAGGAGTACCATAAAGGGGACCAGATCGTCAAAGAAGGGGGACATGGCAAGTGGATCTGGGTCATCATGGAAGGCACCGTGAGTATCACGAAGGAAATCTCCGGTAAACCCGTCACCATAGCCAGGCTTGGAGAGGGTAGCTTTATAGGCACATTCACCTCTTTTTTATTCAAGGGAAATATTCGAAGTGCTACCGTGACCGCTGAGGGTGACGTAAAGCTGGGCCTGCTGGATAACGAACGTCTTGCAACTGAATATGCAGGTCTGACACATGGTTTGAAAACCGTGCTTCTCAGCCTGGACCATCGGTTAAGAGATATCACAGCTCACGCGGTGGATCATTCCGAACAGAAAGGGCACTCCATCGACCCGACAAAGGACATGAGGCCTATCATAAAAAAGGGGTGCACAAAGGAAACGTTATACCTTATTACTGAGGGAGAGGCCGTGGTGGTGAAAACGAACTCAAAAGGTAGTTTGCCGCTCTTGACGCTCGGAAAAGGAGACTTTTTCGGATATGTGCCCTTCTGGGAAATAGGGCATGAACCGCGCTCCGCGTCGGTTTATGGATCGAAAGATTTAAAGGCAAACAAACTCAAATTGGAAAAGCTCCAAATAGAATACGAAAATCTCTCAGGAACATTTAAAAACCTAATCGACAACGTGTCCTCCTATATTTCTCTATCTACAAAAATACTTAACAACTCAAACAACAAGGAATAGTATCCTTCTCATCTCATACCCCCATTGAGCATAAACAAAATCGAAAAGATCTTTCAAAAAAACAAAGGCTTCTTACTCATTGCAATTTATGAAAAAAGGACATGAAACAAAGGGCCAAGATCCCCGTTATCTGACAATCGATGTAGTAAGGGGATTGGCGGTTTTTTTAATGATCATCTTTCATGTGGCCTTTGACCTGGACAGCTTTGGGTTTGTCTCTATTGAGTTTATTGACAATGCCTTTTGGTTCAGTTTCCCTCGATTTATTGTCACTCTCTTTCTTATTTGTGTGGGCATGAGCCTCGCATTGGCTCATCAAGAGGGTATTAGGTGGGCTGCGGTAAGACGGCGTTTCTATAAAATTGGTGGGTGGGCGTTGGTCATTACCATAATTACCTATTTACTCTTTCGTGAAAATTTTGTTTATTTCGGCATTCTGCACTGTATAGCCACCACGAGCGTCGTGGGGGTTTTCTTTGTTCGTTTGCCGAAATTGTCCCTTGCAGTTTGTATTATCCTGGTCGTTTCCAACTTCATTTTTCAGCCGACACTGGTTCCCATGTCGGCATGGCTGAATGTAAGTCCGATGGACTATATCCCCTTCTATCCTTGGTTCGGGGTTGTTTTGCTCGGCATTTATTTGGAATCTATCAATTTCCATCGGATACCGATTCAAAGATCTTTTCTAACAAAACCTTTCGAGATCATGGGAAAACACGCCCTCAAAATCTATCTTTTACATCGTCCCATTATTTACGGCTTAGTTTTTTCCCTATCTAAACTGAACCATTAGAAGTCATCTCAAAAATGCCAAATGGCTTTGTATGGTAAACGGTAAACGGTGAACAGTAAACCGTGAACCACTCACCGCTTACCGCTTACCGTTCACCTATTGTTGACCTCGAACCATTTTTCAATTTTTAAGATAACTTCTGGTTTAAAGGATGTTTTCGATCAGGCCTGCCAGCGTTCCCAGCACATACCCAAAAAGAGGAGAAAGATGGAAAGGGCAAGTGGTATTTGAAAGATTTCTCTTTTACTCAATAGGATTTTTTCTCCGACGACACCAGGGTCTCTAAAGATCCCCTGGAGTTCATTTCCAGATGTGATTCGGAAGTATCTCCCTTCTGTTCTATATGAAATATCTTTTAAATTCTCTTCATTCAAGCGGGTGATTGCTTCTGTGTTGTTAATTTTATACCACTCTTTAAATTTATCATTCTCGTAAACAGGAATTCTCGAGCCCTCCGGGCTTCCGAGACCAACCGAGAAAACACTTATGTTTCTTGTATTCATATCTGTAAGGGGGCCCTCAATATTTTCATGCTGATTTTTTCCGCCGTCCGAGTAGAGCAGGATGATTTTCTTCCTTTCATCCCGTTCAAAAAGCTCCACCGCTTCTGAAAGGGCCTTCCCGATGTTGGATCCGTCTGATGGGGCTGAATCCGGTGTGACCCAGTTCTTTAGAACAAATGTCAGCGCCTGAAAATCATTCGTCAGTTCGGCCTGCGGAAAACTTTCCCCTGCAAAGGTCACGATTCCCATCCTGTTTCCGGCCAATTCGGGCATTATTTTCAACAGGGTCTCTTTTGCCATTTCAATTCGTGAAATGTTTGGGCCGCAATCCTCGGCCGTCATGCTCTTGGATAGGTCCATAACGGCTACCACATCAAGCGATCCTTCTTTGAGCGTTTTGGAATTCATGTAAAGGAGGGGGCCCGCTGTAATGGCGATCAAGAGAGCGAAAGAGAGAAAGATCGGAAGTGCCTGGTAGGGTATCTTCTGGTTGAGGCGCAACCTCGAGAACTTGTTGAGTAAGTCCAAACTCCCAAATTCCTTCAGGATAGTCTCCTTCCGGTAGAGACTCCACACAAAAAAACCTAAAAGAAGGGGTAGGGCACACATGGCCCAAAATGCTTTTCCGTTGATAAATTCAACCGTCATGGTTTCCCTAAATGTCAGGCTGTCCTTTGCCCGGATTGCCCATCTGATTTCTATCCCCTTTCTGGTCTCCAGGTTCCTGATCCAGTGAGGCCTGTTTCCCTTCATTTGGAAAAACTGAAGGATAGAAGACATAGAGCCGTTCAAGATTATATTTGCTCTCCCAGATTTCGGGATCTATGCGAAGGCTCTCCTGGTACATTTCAGCGGCCTTTTTGGGCAAATCCAAAAGAACCAGAATATTCCCGAGGTTATAATAGGCCCGCTTCTTTTGGGAGGCATCATCGCTCTTTTGGATGACGTCGTAGAAATGGCTACTCGCCTTTTTTAGGTTATTTGCACGAAATGCCCTAACGCCCATGTTGTAGGAGATGAGCCCATTCGATGATAACAGATTTTTCTTGGCCTGTTCCAAGTACTGCTGATCCAGTTGATTGGTCTCTATTGCCTTCACCGATTTCTCAATCAGGTCAGAGTACCAGTACTTTTGATAGATTCCATAGGATAGACAAAGAGCTCCAAGGATGACCAGGTAAACCCGAAACATACGGACATATTTTAAAAGTTTCATGAGGTTCCTCCTAACTAAGTTCTATAAAAAGGGTCTGTCGCAGTATGGTCCAAATGAGCATCAGGCACAAAGCAAGAAAGACAGAATGTAGATAGAGCTCTTTAACCTGCCCTTGGATCTCTATTTGGACCATGCTTGGTTCCAGGAGGTCAATGGCTTCAAAGGCCTTTCTCAACTCACCTGCTGAATCGGCAACAAAGAAGCGACCGTCAGTCCGTTCAACGATTTCTAAAAGGTCGTTTTTTTCTTGGCTGATATTGATACCAAGGAGATAAAAATGCGTGTCCATTTTATTCATCTCCATGATGATCTTTTCTTTTAGGGTGTCCGGGATTCTGCCCTTTCCATCAGAGAGGTAAACCAAGACACGACTTTCGGATTGTCCCATGTCTCTGAAATGTGACAAGGCTTTCAAAAAAGGTTGGGCGAGGTCGGTGCCGCCATAAAATGTGGATCCCAGCCTACCCACTTTTTTCAATATCAGATCGAGATCTCGCGTCAGGGGCCAGCTCCCAAAAGTATCGTCACCGAAGACAAGAAGCCCAATACGATCATTTTCGCGCTTCAGGATAAACTGGCGAGCAGCATTTTTTGCCACATCTATCTTTCTCTCGCCCTCTCTGTTTTTAAAGGTGTCTTCCATACTGTAAGAAAGATCCACAACAAGAATGATGTCTCTAGCGAGGAACCTCTCGTAGGTCACGACGTTATTCTTTTGGGGACGGGCCAGTCCAATGACCAAGAGGGCTATTGTCATGACAAAAAGAAACTGTGGCAGAAGTCGAAAGAACCACGATCCAAGATGGCCCTCCATGAGGTGGAGTCGTGAGTACCCTAAAAAGGCTGCTTTCTTTCTTATAAAGAGGGGTATAAAGATGAAGCCAATGAATAGAAATAGGGGGTCAGCCAGACTGATCATGGGTCCCTCCTGGAGACGAGGCCGGGTCCAAATTTTCTAAGAGCTCTCCGAATTGTCTCACGATGGGCTCAACGTCAACCGGTGCGTCTCCTTCATAGACAACCTGATTAATCCTTGCCACCAGACTATTGAGCTCATCATAATAGGGGTGGTCTTTTAGGAGTTCCACAATCTCCATGGTCGGACGATTCGCTGCATCCAAATCGCATACCTCTTTTAAAAAATTCCTCAATATGGCATTGACCTCAAAAAACAGGTGTTTTCTATGGTCTTCGTGGTTAAAACAATTCTCCCTGGCTATCTGTAAGGCCTTCAATGCGCGATCTCTGGACGTGAGGACTTGTTTTTTGGCGACGAATAACCTTCTTTTCCGAATAAAATCCAAAAACCAGGTGAACAGGGCCAAAAGAATCATGAGACTGCCCAGAGTCATGGTCACTCTCCAGAGGAGGGTGCCTTTCCTGTCATAGATCGGACCTTTAAGGGCTTTCATAGGACCCAAATAAGTAGCCGTCCGAGATACGATGATGTCAAAAGTTTGTGAAAAGAGGGTCTGATATTCATACTTGGATTCTTTTCGGTTCCAACTCCCATTGGTCGCATATGAGATGCGAAGAGGGGGAAAAGTCAATCTGTCTACAGCAATAGCCGGCTCGAATGATTGAAGGCGATAAGATACGGCATATTCCGTTTGATCACCTTTGTTACGTTTTTTAACCCTGACGCCTCGGATTTCAAAAGGGCCGTGGGATTCTTTTTCCTTAGGGAGGTTGACCAGGTCCAGGATGTTTCCATTCTTTACTTTCATGGTGATGGTCAGAGGAATTTCATCACCCACGTGAAAACCGAAGTTTCTTGGGCTTTCAAAATCAACGGTGACAGGGAAGACCTTATGGTCTGTCGGTGCTTCATCCTCTGAAACAGGGAAGACCTTCTGGTCTGTAAGTACTTCATCCTCTGAATACGCACTGTGATCGGTGGGTGATACGATTCCCAGGGCGAAGAAAGCGGCTAACAAAGTGAGCAAGATAACCTTTCTCATTTAACTGGCCCTCCTTCGGATCATAAAGAACCTGCTCATCTCTTGAGCCAAATCGGTTTCCTGGTGAATCCATAAAGCTTCCATGCCGAGGCGTTTGAACAATGCCCTCAACTGCCCCTCCCTTTCCTCTGACTGTTTTTTAAAGGCCGATCTTTTCCGGGACCCTCCCAACCAGATCGTTTTTCTGCAACCGGTCTCAAGGTCTTTCAAAACTGTGAGGCACCGTCTTTTAGGGAGAACCTTTTCCCGAGGGTCCGATAGAATGATGGGAACCAGGTCATGCCGGAAGACAAAGGATTTAAAGGCATTTTTTATATCTCTGATAGGTTCCTGGAAGTCAGAAATGAGAAAGACCAAGGAACGCTTCGGGGGTAGTTTGGAGAGGGCTTCGGCCAAGCCCGTTCCCGTTTTTCCGCTGGATCTTGTTTCAAGTATCTTCTTCGGAATCAAGAGCCGGTAGTCTTTCGGATTTCGGAGCGGCCACATCACATCGACTTCCGATCCGTAGGCAATAAAACCGACCTGGTCACGGCATCGCCAGGCCGTATGAATCAGGCTGGCGGAGATTTCTGCGGCCAATCTCCGCTTTGTCACCCGAACCGTTCCAAAATCCATTGATCGGCTAAGATCGACCAGAAGAAAAAGGGAGATTTTCGCTTCGGTCATGCGAGTGTTCTTTAGGATTGTGTGGCCCCCCGTTCTTGCTGTGGCCGGCCAGTTGATGTTGCGAGGGTTGTCTCCCAACTCATATTCGGAAATGGACTCGAACTCCGCAACCCCGCCTGCCTGTTTCCCGGGCCACATCCCCAGATCATGGTGACTAGAATACCACCGTACATAGTAATCGGCTTCTGCTATTCTTGAGATAATTTCTCTCATGGCACATGCACTCCATGAATGATCTCTTGAAGGGCCTCCTCAACGGTCAACCCTTCGGCTTCGGCTGCAAACTCCAAAAAGATTCGGTGCCTGAGTGCTCCCATTGCGACGGATTGGATATCTTCGGGATAGACATGCTGACGACTGTGTAAAAAGGCCTCCACCCGTGCAGCATCTCTCAATGCGAGGGTTGCCCGGGGGGATGCACCCAACCTCAGACAACCCTCGAGTGATTTGATTCCAAATTCTTCCGGGAAGCGTGTTGCCCTTACCAGGTCCACGATATATTTCTGGGCGTAATATTCGACTGAAACGTCCCTCTTAATGCTTTCTCTCAGTTGACAGATATCTTTAGGATCGAGGACCTTTCGGATGGATTTGATTTTATCTCGTTGGTCGAGGTCTATATTGTTGAGGATTTCCAACTCATCCTCTTGGTTTGGATATCCAACGACGAGTTTGAAGAGGAATCGATCCAGTTGAGCTTCAGGAAGAGGATAGGTCCCATCCTGTTCAACAGGATTCTGTGTGGCAAGGACGATGAACGGATCGTGCAACTCGAGGGTGTCTCTCCCCATGACAGTAACTTGACGCTCCTGCATGGCCTGGAGAAGTGCGGACTGAGTTTTTGCCGGTGCCCTGTTTATTTCATCAATCAATGCGACATGGCAGTCGACCAGAGGTCCTTTCTGGAGCTTGAAGGCGTTTTCCACATAGAGATAGGTTCCAATGATGTCGCTTGGAAGCATGTCGGGCACCATTTGGATTCTTCTGAAATTGGCTCCTATGGCTGAGCCGAGGGCCGATACAAGGAGAGTCTTGGCCAGACCCGGGACACCCTCCAGAAGAACGTGACCATCGGAGAGAAGGGCGACCACCACATGACAGATCAGGGTGGTTTGCCCCACAATGACCTTTTCGACCTCCGCAACGAGCTTCTGGACCTTATGAATCCCCTCGTTGTGGGATATAGCTGATTTTCTTCCTAAAATTGCTGCAGACTCCATAACTTAAAACCTTTAAGATTTTAATATGCCAAATTATTGTCACTTAGAGGACAATTCCGGCAACAATACATATTGCAAACTATATGCCAAAATCCTTGCAGGTTCTTGCTTCCAGGGAAAAGGCGTAACCATTGGAAATTGAAGGGAAATATTGAAGAGATGGGCCCTGAAGATTGTGAATTTATTACTTAATGGATCACCCCTGTTGAAATGGGGGCTTTTGGAGGGAAACGGTGCCAGGGTCCGATTAAATCGAACCCCTTTATTATGAAGGCGTTCGGGGCAGCGTAAAGCATTTCTTGAACGTCCAACATCGAACATTGAACATTGAACATCGAATGACGAACTCACTTCGCTTGGCCATTTTATAAAAAATTTGGCCGGCTAATCCTCCAAAGGAGGATAAAAGTCGTGGTACGACCACCTCGACAAGCTCGGGATTTTCAACAGGCCCACCACCCTGAGCGGCCGGTTGTAAATGCTAATACTCACAACCGGCAGTCGAGGGGAATCCAGAAAACTAAACTGGATGCCCCCGGCTTACGAATTGCCGGGACAGGCTTATCAAGTCCGGCATGACAATTGATACCCCACAGCTAGTGTTGTGTCCATATGTAATTTACGAAACTGTGACTTGATTTTATCGTTATTTCTTATCGATAATGGTTAACGTATTAAAATCCGGATTCGTCATGCCGGACTTGTAGCTGACTGTAGATGCTTAATTTCTTACAGTCAGCATGATTCGGCATCCAGAGCGTATTGAATTCACTGGATTCCGGCCTTCGCCGGAATGACAGTTGAAAGAGATTTCAGACTTTTTATGAGACCATGAAAGCTGTGTATCCCATAATACTTTTTGATAACATACTTGTGGGACACAACACTAGCTGCAAGGAGCTTAATTCCCATTTGGCCTTGAAAAGTTCATGTCTCTGAAACGACTCAAATAATGGCTTGCAAAGACGCTATACCCTCCTTATAGTATCAGAGTCATATTTGAACTGTTGTAGCCGTTATGGAGGGGCCGGAATGATAGAGATTATTTATGGACGGAAATTCCTGTTAGAAATGATGCCCAAGAATTCTGTGTGTCTGGAAATCGGTGTGAGTGAAGGGCTTTTTACAGAGGAGATCTTGTCGGTGATCAATCCTAAGAAACTCCACTTGGTTGATCCCTGGGAGAGCGAGCCACACACAGAGTATTACGAGAAAGTCTGTACGAAATTTAAAGGCCAAATAGAGTCGGGTCAAGTGGAGATCCATCGAGGAAAATCCCAGGATGTTTCCGAACATTTCAAGGACAAGTATTTTGACTGGATCTACATTGATGGAAATCACAGTTACAAGAGCGTCCAGAGGGATCTAGAGCTGTACTATCCAAAAGTGAAAAGGTATGGCTTCATCACAGGAGATGATTACAGTCTTTTTGAGAAAAGAAAAGGCCTCCGGGACGCGGTGGCGGAAACCTCTGAGAAGCACAACATGCGTCTCATCCTCATCAAAAACAACCAATTCATTCTTTGGAAAAAAGATCCGGGCATCCCTCCTGAAGGGCCGCTTCCTCCGCCTACG
>JAQYVK010000077.1 GCA_030145585.1 Desulfatiglandales bacterium
TAGTAGGGTTCGATCTGAACAAGTTTGGTGCGTGCACCGTAAGGGCAGGCCAAAATACAGTACTGGCAACCGATACATTTATCTTGGTCGATGGCCACGATACCGTCATCGCGCTGGTGTGATGCCCCTGTGGGACATACCCTGACACACTCCGGGTTCCTGCAGTGCATACAGAGCATGGGTTGAAAGTGCATCCAGGAATTGGGGTACTTCCCCTTTTCCCGACGGAGCACCTTGGACCAGAATACCCCTTTCGGTGTTCGGTTATGCTGTTTGCATGCCATCGCACAGGAATCACATCCGATGCACCGGTTAAGATTAATGATCATTCCATATTGCACGATAAACCTCCGGGCCTGATCATGGACCAAATGAATTAGCCACCAACCCTAAAAGGGGTGATTTAATTATGACCCTAAAAGAGCCCATGTATATGAAAACAATGAATTCTAATGACAAATGTCAAAGCTCAAATTCCCCCCTGTTAGATAGCCATTTATCAATATAAGCAAATTTAGTTTCATTTGAAATTAGAAGTGTTGAGTTACAAAAATAATTCTTATGCCTAACAGGCTGAATGACAAATGCCAAAACCTAAAACAAATAATCACGAAACCACGAAAATTCGAAAGCACGAAATAAGTAAAATTTTTAGACGCAGATTAACATGATCCCCCGGATATAAGTAGCAGCAAACAGTGACGAAAGGATTGTTTAGCATATAGGGAGAAGGCCTCAAATGAAAAATGAACTTGTTCATTATTTCTTCAAAGGCCTACTCCCAATGTTCAAGATTCTTAATCTTGAACTCCCGCAAAGCGGGAATGTTAAGCAATCCCAATGAGTTCTCTCTTCTTTATTCTGTCACCTTCCCTTAGATTTTAGTGTCAAATAGTGATGATGAGTAGTTAAATTTTTTAGTATCCATGAGATCAACGCAATCAGCGTCCTATTATTCATTTTTCCTGTTTTCCTGATTTCGCACTTTCGTGATAATTTATTTGTTTTTCTTGCTGTTCAATGATTACTGTTCACTTTCTTTTAGGATATTGGGATTTTGGATTTCATTTGACATTTGGATTTTGACATTTGTCATTTAATCCCGGCATTATAACCCCTGCTGTATAGCCATTGATCTCAGAACCCGACGACAAGGACATGGTAATTGAAGGTTGAATCAAGGGTATTCCCTCGCCCCTGCCCTTCCGGACTTTTTATATCTAAAAACGCACTTCCTATCAACCGCACAATTAAAAGGCCTGGCGGGGAGACACCCTGCCTCTTTGCAAAGAGACACCTTCCTCTGGGCGGGGAGCCACCCCGCCTCCTGGCTGGCATAAATCCCTCCCATTAGGTCTTCTCTTTGCGTTACTTGGCATTGGATCTTTTTTGACTTGACAACTGAAACCTACAAAGTAGCATGTCACTTAAAATTCTCGGGAGAGATCCATGAAATTACATGAGTTTCAAGCCAAAGACCTTCTTGCCAAGTCAGGGATCCCGACTCCCCAAGGTCAGCTTGTTAAGGACTCAGATCAGGCCTCGAAAGTCGCCCAGACCATCCCGGGCCCCCCATGGGTGGTCAAAGCCCAGGTCCATACGGGAGGAAGAGGTAAAGCGGGCGGTATAAAGGTGGTACATGACCCCGATGAGATGATAGCCGCCACAAAGACTATGTTGAAAAAATCCCTTGTGACCAAGCAAACAGGGCCCGAAGGCGTCATGGTGCGCCAGGTCCTTATTGAGACTGGGGTGGACATCGAGAGGGAATTTTACCTTAGTATGGTGGTTGATAGGGCCACTGCCATGCCCACGATGATTTTCAGCCAGGCGGGTGGAATGGAGATCGAGGAAGTCGCTGACCAAACGCCCGAGCTCATTCTGAAAGAACATATTGACCCCACAACCGGCTGGATGCCCTATCAGGCGAGAAACCTTATATATCATATCGACCCAATCCCTTCGCCGGCAGCTGTAAAATTATTGACCTCCATCATGGCAGAAATCTACAAGATCTTTATGACCCTTGATTGCTCTCTTCTGGAAATCAATCCTCTCGTCGCAACGAGAGAAGGAAATATCCTTGCCCTGGATGCCAAGATTCAAATTGATGACAATGCCCTTTTCAGACAAAAGGACCTCCATGAGCTCGATGACCCCGAGGAAAAAGATCCCTTGGAGCTGATGGCGGAGAAATATCAACTGAGTTACATTCGTCTGAACGGAAATATTGGTGCAATGGTGAATGGTGCGGGACTGGCCATGGCCACCATGGATCTCATAAAGATGGCAGGTGCCGAACCCGCCAATTTTTTAGATGTGGGAGGGGGCGCCAGCGAAGAAATGATCACCAAAGGTTTCGAAATCATCCTCAAGGATAAACGGGTCGAGGCGATTCTTATCAATATCTTTGGTGGCATCTTGCGATGTGACGTTTTGGCGAGGGGAGTCCTCGCTGCCGCGAAAAATACAGACATAAAGGTGCCTTTGATCGTTAGATTGGAAGGAACAAATGTGGATGAAGGGAGACGTATTCTCAAAAATTCCGACCTAAAGTTTTTGGTCGCAAAGAATTTGACGGACGCGGCTGACCTGGTCACGAAGCAAGTGAAGGATGAGGGGAAATAATAGTGTTCATGATAATTCATTCCAAATCAATGATGGTTTGATTATTAACGTAAGAAGCCAATTCTGCTGATTTATTGGAGTGTTGGAGCATTGGAGTACTGGAGTGTCGAAATTTTGTCTTTCCCATTACTCCATCACTCTATTACTCCAATACTCCAGGTTCTCGGAATATGTAATTTGCATCAAAGCAATATTAATAACCACCTACTAACACAAGTGTCATTGAGAGAAATACAATGAGTATCCTCGTAGATAAAAACACCCGTGTCGTGGTTCAAGGCATTACGGGCAAAGAGGGGACCTTTCATACTGAGCAGATGTTGGGGTATGGAACGGCTGTTGTAGCCGGTGTCACACCGGGTAAAGGGGGCCAGAGCATCGAAGGTGTGCCTGTTTTCAACTCTCTCCATGAGGCGGTCGAAAAAGAAAGCGCCAATACATCCTGTTTATTTGTTCCTCCTCCCTTTGCAGCGGATGCTATCATAGAGGGGATCTCCGCCAACTTGGCGGTAGTGGTATGTATCACCGAAGGGATACCGACTCTCGACATGGTCAAGGTGGCCGGCTTCCTAGACGGTAAAGAATCCGTCCTAATAGGTCCCAACTGCCCCGGGATTATTTCGCCGGGTAAAACCAAAGTTGGTATTATGCCTGGGCACATACATACGCCCGGTCCTGTGGGTGTCATCTCCAGGAGTGGTACCCTAACCTATGAAGTGGTAGACCAATTAACCAGAGTTGGTCTCGGACAATCCACCTGCCTTGGTATCGGTGGTGATCCTATTGTGGGAACCACCTTTATAGACCATCTAAGGAGGTTTAGGAATGACCCCGACACGGAAGGTGTGGTCATCATAGGCGAAATAGGCGGTTCCACGGAGGAGGAAGCAGCGAAGTTTATCCAAGCCGAGTTTGATAAGCCTGTCATCGCTTTCATCGCCGGACAGACGGCCCCCCCCGGCAAGCGAATGGGTCACGCAGGAGCAATTATTTCAGGAGGAGAGGGAAAGGCCCAAGATAAAATCAAGGCCCTCGAGTCGGCCGGGATAACTGTCGTCCATAACCTCGGAAAACTCGGCGAAACGGTACGTCAGGTAATGAAATAAGGCCTAAGGCACAGGGTAAAAAAATTGTTTCCTTAATGACCCTGTGCCTGCCGGTTGTGAAAATTGTTCTTTACAACCGGCCGCCCTGCGCCTTGTGCCTTTTCTTGACTTGGATTTACTTTGTTGATAACATCCATTATACCTCTCATCAGAATTTGGTTATTTTACGAAGAATCCATATCGTCCAGGCCTATTCCGACACCTTGAACAATAAGGTGAAGCGGAGAAAATGAAGGGTTGAGAATGCCAGTGGATAAAATCGTAAGTTTGTCAGAACGCCTTGAAAGGAAAAGACACAAAAAACAGATAGAGCGGTATCGCGGGAAGACCGAGACCATCCAGAAAATTATTCAATGCGGCTCATGCCAAATCCGATGTTCGATGTGCGGCCTCTATTTAAAGAAGGAAGAAACCTCCACCGAGATCCCACACGCTTCCATGGGCCTGATGCTTTGTGAGAGTTGTAGAAGCGAGTTTGATGATTTTCTTTCAGTTTCAAGAGGGCAACAGCCATCTGAGGTCTTTTGGCACAACAAAGAATGGGTGAAAATGTGGTCGGCTTGGATCAATTATCGAAAGGCCATGACTGCTTTTGTAGACTCTTCGGAATTCAAATTACTCATGGAAGAACTCAAGACCCGTTCATAGAAAGGAGTATTTATCCATGTTTGGTATAGGCATGCCGGAATTAATTATTATCTTGATCATTATTCTGATTATATTCGGTGCAGGAAAACTTCCTGAAATTGGCAGCGGGATAGGGAAAGGGATAAAGAACTTTAAAAAGGCGACTCATGATCAGAAAAAGCAACCGGAAGAAATCACCCCCCCAGAAGAAAACGGCAACAAGCCCGAAGATGAGGCATAACTTCCCTCCCTCTTTTGGATGTGCTCAGTCTACAACTTTGAAATCACCCCCACTTTGACTGATCTGAACCCACTAGTCGGCTGCTGGGCGCCGGGGTGTGTGACACGAAGCCGGGAATAATAATGCAAGAAAATCCGAAACTCGAAACAATTTCCAAATTCTAAATTCCAATGACCAAAACAGACTAGCCTCTTTAAATCAGCCAAAATTTCAGAAGCTTTTCCTACATATGTTCATGAATGAGCATAAATTTTTCCGCCATATTTTTTTGTGGGGAATAAGTGCCGATGAAATCCGGTTTAGCTGCAGCTATGACTTATTTCCTTCTCATACCTGTCGATTTAGGAGGAAGTTTCACCAGAATGAGAAGGATGTTTTGAATTTGGGTCCTTGGATATTCGGATTTGTTTCGTATTTCGTGCTTCGATATTCGGGTTTTATTTCACGAATCCATGAAGAGCGTCCCACCCCTATGTCCAACAATAATTTATAGGACAAGCACAGCTTTCTAAAAAGGGATATCATCCTCAGGGATGGATACGGGCTCTTCATTAGGAAAGCGTTCTTCAGGTGACGTCGCTTTGCCTCCCTTGCCTGGGGAACCGAGCATTTGCATGGTGTTAGCAACAACTTCCGTCGTGTATCGTTTATTTCCCTCTCGATCCTCCCAGGCCCTCGTTTGGATTTTCCCCTCGATATAGACCTGTTTTCCTTTGTGCAGATACTCCCCGCAAATTTCACCGAGACGCCTCCATGCCACGATCTTGTGCCACTCGGTTTTCTCTCCCTTTTCCCCATCCTTATTGGTCCATTGTTCAGTGGTGGCAAGGCTGAAATTGGCGACTGCCGTGCCGCTTGGCGTGTACTTCAATTCAGGATCTGAACCTAAGTTTCCCAACAGAATTACCTTATTTACACCGGCCATGATGCGATCTCCTTCTTGAGTGAAAACGCTTGGTTAGTTTGGACATTCATCCCCGACAAAGTTAACAACCACCCCTAAAAGGGTCTTTGTCTGGATACTCTTCACCGCTGAGACGCAAAGAACGCTGAGTTTACTTTTTTATTATTTTCCTTTGAGAGGAAGGAAAACAATAACCACAAGCCTTACGGCCCATAACAATCTTATGGGAACATTTTCATTTAATTACCCTGCTGTGCTTTTTGCTTAGCATCAGGGCGTATGTCTTTTTCTTTTCTGCCCTTTTATCCCGCTGAAGTTTGCGGGGCTCAGCAGAAAAGAAAAAAATCTCCTCTGCGAACTCCCTCCGGGGCGTAGGCCCTACGGGCCGGAGGCTGCGACTTTAGCGACCAACGGGAGCTGGCGGTGAATAAAACACTCTCACTTAACCGTGAAGGAGCTCCCCATACTTTGCCTTTATCCTCGTGCAGATGTGAACGGCCGCGCGGTACATCTTGAGGGACATCTCTGGATCCTTCTTATGCTTGAGCCAGTTCTCCCTCACCTCC
>JAQYVK010000078.1 GCA_030145585.1 Desulfatiglandales bacterium
TCTTCTACCAAGGTTAAATCGGTGTCTGATACAAAGCACCAAGTTTCGTCGGTTAATAGAAGCGTTCAGGGGACGTCAGCGGTATCTTCATATGAAAGGAATCTTGGTAAGACCCAAAAGAAGCCCATAAAGACTGCCAACGGGTCTGTATCGAAGACGAACGACCGGATCACAGAGGGAGATAAGAAGGTTCAGGCGAGGCCGGAGTCATCCTCCCTAAAAAGCATTGCAGCGAAGTTCTGGAAAAGGACGGTGAAGGATATAAAGACCTCTATTCCCGCGGGCAAACCTACGTCACAACCGAAAAGCAGGGTCGCCGGTGGTAAGAAGCATGCTCCCAAAAAGCAAGAGACAACCGCATCGAGGAAGGGTCTTGAAAAGGCCGGCAGGACTTCAAATAGGGTGGCTAAGACATCCGTTCCCCAGACTAAATCGGTATTAAAGTCGAAAGTCAAGGTCACAGGGAATAGTAAAGGCGCTCAATTTCAACCCAAGACATCGCCCCCGAAGAAGGTTGCATCAAGGCCTCAAAAGGAACAAGTAAAAGAGACCAAATCGGTTATCACTCGATCAGGCGTCATATCAGGGTGGCCCAGCATTGATGAAAATGAAAACCAATTCGTTCAGGCCATGCCCAAGACATCGTTTCCGATGTTGATTAGGGCAAGAACCACAAAGAATAGCTCACGATTGGTAGGGAGCAGACCGACTATCACTCAAGCTGGAGCCATATCAATATCGAAAGTCGATTTCGTGTTTGATAATCAAGATGTTCAATTACAGACCAAGACAACGTTCCCGACGTTGATTAGGGCAAAGACCACAAAGAAAAGAGTCAATGAAAGCAGGTTTGCTATTCCCCGAAACAACTCAAGATGGGAGTCGAGGGTCACGAAAGTGGGTGATAAAGAGAGCCTTCAAGTTCAACCCAAGGCCGCTTCTATTGATGTTTCCAAGACCCAGACGGGGACAGAAGGCGTCACTCAACTCCCTCTCCCCCCTTTCTTCCAGGAGGAGACAGGTAAGAAGGAGGCCAAAGCAACGGGGCATTCAGATAAAAAACCATCATACCCCTAGTCCCTTTATCTAGGTTCTTTTCGGACTGAGGAACGGGCAGAAAGGGCCATTTCGTTTTATAGCAAAAATGGGTTTTCAGCTTTTCGGGCCAAGGTTGAATTCAGGGGGAAGGGGGTATGGTATAGGGTATATGGGGGACATTTTAAAGATGCAGCGCAGGCTTACAGTTTCAGAGAAGAACATGAATTGTCTGAAGCCACAGTAAGAAAAACAAATTATGCAAACCTCGTGGGCACTTACTCAAATAACAAAGAGCTCAAGGATCAAATCTCCAGTCTTGAAAACATGGGTTATTCTCCGTATGTGATTGGAGGAAATAATGGGGAATCCAGTCTCTTTCTGGGTGCCTATATCACCAAGGAAGGGGCGGAGCAACAATCAAAGGATTTGAAAAGCAAAGGAATTTCAGTTCAGGTGATGAGTCGGTGATCCGAACGCGTGTTTTGCACCCGGTGATCATTCCTTTGTAAGGCGGGACGAATTGATACTAGAAAAGAATTTGAGAAAAAACATGAACATGGCGAATCTTAACAGCAAGGGGCAGACAACCATTGAACTGGTTTTGCCCTTAGTGATCGTCCTTTTTATGCTTATTGCATTGGCCATGGTGATCCCCACGCTTTCAGTCATTAAGACGTTTGCGCTCCTCGCGGGTGTCGTCATTTTTATTGCCAGTTTCGCCAGTACTGAAATGGCCCTTTATGTCCTTATTTTCTCCATGCTGTTGAGCCCGGAATTCATGGTTGGGGCCACGGAGGGGGCTTCAATGGGTCGTGGCGTGACCCTGAGGCTCGATGACTTCCTCCTCGTTATTGTCGGTTTCAGCTGGTTGGCCAAGATGTCCATTAACAAGGAACTGGGTCTATTCCTTAAGACGCCGTTGAACAAGCCGATCGCTTTTTACGTGATCATATGCATGGTTTCGACCTTATTTGGGGCCATCTCAGATAGGGTTGACTTAAAAACGGGCTTTTTCTTTGTCCTCAAATATTTTGAGTATATGGTCGTCTATTTTATGGTCGTCAATAACCTGAATACCAAAGATCAAGCGAAAAGATATGTATGGGCAATGCTCATAACCTGCGCAATCGTCTCCCTAATAAGTGCGGGTCAAATTCCGAGTGGTGAAAGGGTATCCGCTCCCTTCGAAGGTGCGGTTGGCGAGCCTAATACTTTCGGCGGTTATCTGGTCTTTATGATTTCCATCACCATGGGATTGTTCCTCCAAAGCATCTCAACACGGGATCGTTTGATCTATACTGGTTTCATTTTTCTTTTTATCTTTATTTTGCTTTATACCCGATCAAGGAGTTCCTATGTGGCTTGTATTCCCGCAATGCTGACTTTTATTCTCTTGTCTGGGAAAAAACATTGGCTGGTTCCGGCATTCCTTTTGGCAGGGATCCTCATGCCCTTCATAGCCCCAAATGTGGCCAAGGAAAGGGTTGCCTATACCTTTACCCAAGGGATAAATCAAAAGGAGGCCGTCGAAGTGGCCGGTGTAATACTGGATACATCCACTTCCGCTCGTTTAAAAACATGGGCCAAAGCCTCCAAAGATTGGGCCAAGCATCCCATTATTGGATATGGGGTGACCGGCTATGATTTCATAGATGCCCAGTATATGAGAGTCATTACGGAGGCGGGTTTTCTGGGGCTGATCTTTTTTCTCATCTTGATGGGTACTGTATTTAGAGAAACCCATGATTCTTTCAAAAAGGCGAAGGACCCTTTTCACAAAGGGCTTTCCATGGGCTTTATAGCCGGTTTTGTCGGTCTGCTCTTCCATGGCTTAGGAGCCAATACTTTTATCATCGTGAGGATCATGGAGCCATTCTGGTTCATGACTGCTTTGGTTGTTATGATTCCCAAACTCGAAGAGGATGAAGAAATATGAGTCTGGAACCTTCTCTCGCCCGTCCTCTCCAGCCTTTTATCTTGTAATCACAAAAAAAACCTCCTATGATCGGCAACATCAATGGGACTCATTAGAGCCCTATTTATGTGAGTCCCCCAAATTTTGAAGAACCACAACCTCAACCTAAAAGGGGTAGGGAGGTTATACTCTTTGAGTAACACCCTAATGGAGCCAAAAGGTGTTAATAAATCCCCACTATCTCCCCTTTACAAAAGGGGAGGACTTATGCTTCCCCCTTTAATAAAGGGGGATTGAGGGTGATTTTGTCCGATCAATATGGAAAGATATCTGCCTATTTTATATAGTGCCTATGAATGATTTATGAAAGACGGTTTGTGATTTTGCAAAAGCCTTGTGTGCCAACGCATCTATGGAAAATTTACAGGTTTGTTTCGCTCCATTAGGGTAACAACTAAGGATGCCCAAGATCCAAGGTGTGACATCTCCATTTTTCAATCGCAATGGCTATTACCAAGTAAGGAGAAAAAAGATGGGAAAAATCGTAAGTATTATAGGTCGTGAGATTCTTGATTCGAGAGGCAACCCCACGGTTGAAGTTGAAGTAGGTCTAAACACAGGGGCCTTTGGTCGGGCGGCTGTCCCTTCGGGGGCTTCCACCGGGAAGTATGAGGCCATAGAATTGCGGGATAAAACAAAAAAACGGTATGCAGGCAAAGGGGTCGAGAAGGCCGTACAGAACATCAATCACCTTATCGCGGATACCCTTATAGGTAAGGATGCAGAGGATCAACGCCAGCTGGACAAGACTCTGATAGAGCTGGATGGCACAGCCAACAAAGGGAAGTTGGGGGCCAACGCAATTCTGGGCGTTTCCTTGGCGGCAGCCAGGGCCGCAGCCGATTCTCTCAGCATGCCCCTTTATCGATACATTGGGGGGACAAACGCTTGTCGGTTACCGATGCCTATGATGAATATCATAAACGGCGGACTTCACGCTGCCAATAATGTGGATCTCCAGGAGTTTATGATTATGCCCATTGGTGGAAAAACCTTCAAAGAGGCCTTAAGGATCGGCACTGAGGTCTTTCACGGCCTGGCTGCCGTTTTGAAGAAAAAAGGCCTTTCAACGGCAGTAGGCGATGAGGGAGGCTTCGCGCCGGATCTCAAATCCAACGAACACGCGGTAGAGATGGTACTGTCCGGAATAAAACAAGCCGGTTATCAGCCAGGGAAGGACGTGGTCCTAGCTTTGGACCCAGCCTCCTCTTCCTTTTATAAACAGGGCAAATACATCTTTTTCAAATCCGATCAATCGACGCAAAGTGGAGCGGAGATGATCAACTTCTATGAGGATTGGGTCCGGCGCTTTCCCATCATCTCAATCGAGGATGGTCTTGCAGAGAACGACTGGAGAAATTGGCAAAAGATGACGGAACAGATCGGGGACAAAATTCAAATCGTGGGAGACGATCTGTTTGTCACCAACACGACGCGCATTGCCAAGGGCATAAAAGAAAAATCAGCCAATGCCGTCTTGATCAAACTGAATCAGATCGGGACTCTGACTGAGACCCTGGAGGCCATTGAGATGGCCCACAAAGCGGGCTGGAACGCTGTTATTTCCCATAGATCCGGCGAAACTGAGGATACTTTTATCGCCGACCTGGCCGTAGCCACGGGTACAGGTCAGATCAAGACCGGCTCACTTTGCCGTTCTGAAAGGGTTTGTAAATATAACCAGCTTTTAAGGATTGAAGAAGACCTGGGTGGAGCCGCTGAGTTCGGTCTGATCGGATTGAATATTTAAAGAGATCGGATAGTCCGTAAATTCTTTTTCGACCAGGCCGATTTTCGGCTCTAGTCAAGATCGGAAAGGGCACTCTCGGTCGTAGAAATAGTAAAAACGGCTATTACGGCACCCCGCTTAACCTTCAACCTGATAAAGGAAATACCTTCCCGCCTTCACACCGGGAGGTTCGGGCAGGTTGCTCCAGCCATCACCGACCATCGGCATATTGCTCACGACAATCCCCCCCGGGGCCATTAAAGGGTCCAACAGTGGCGCTATCTGAGCCGCTAGTCCGGCATTCTTCCTTTTATCGCTGGTCCCAAGATCGCAATGGGCCAGGGCGGCGGTTTTCCCGAGAATCCCAGCGGCTCGAACCAAATTCAAAGTCACTTCCCCAAGAAACAATCGATCCTCGGGCGGTATACAAGAGGCAAAGGCTTTTACGACCAGCTCGAAAACGTAGATATCCCTCTCAGGTAACACCTCGCGTAAATGGTCATAAGTACGCCCGTTTCCCAACCCCAGTTCCAAGACAGGTCCGGGAAGTTGTTCAATGGCCCCTGCAGCGAAATTTAGGCAATCACGCTGGGCCAGCATGCGGCGTATGAAACTGTCTAATTTACTCACAATCGATTCCTCCCCCGATGTTTCACAAATAAAAAGTGCCGTTTCAGAGGGAGATATGAAGCCCCTGGAACCTTATTATCGGCTATCACCTGAATACTGATTTCTCAGAATGATAAACGGCCCTGTTTCAGGTCTATTTCACCTTTGACATAAGTTTATAATTTACCTATACTTTTCAAAAAAAGGAAGAGATTTTATCAATGATAGAAGGCCCTAGAACGGCCTGTTTCCTATAATCTAATGATATCAGGTTAATAATTAATGAAATCCGAAGCATATAATGACCCTGTAAAAATCTCGGAACATGTGTATTGGGTTGGGACCTATGATCCCACGGATTCCTTTCAGTGCAATGCATATCTCATCCTGGTTCAAGGAAAAGGGATCATTATCGATCCGGGGTCCGTGCTCTACTTCGAAGACTTTGTTCATAAGGTATCGGCATTGACCGACTTGGAGGCGATTACCCATATTATCATCCAACACCAGGACCCTGACGTGTGTGGGAATATTGCTATGTTAATGGATACCATCAAATCCAGTGGAAATAAAAGTTGTACGATCATCACCCATAAAAGGACGGCCGCTCTCATTCGTCACTATGGGGGCGATTTCAAGTATGAGTATTCCGACAAGCTCCCGGGAGAAAAGCTAGACCTCGGCGATGAACAGATCCTCGAATTTATACACACCCCCTATCTTCATGCGCCTGGAGCGATAGCCACCTATTTCAGCGAGGACAAAATCCTTTTTTCCGGGGATATTTTTGGGGGGATGACTGAAGGTTGGGATCTTTATGCTGATGAAGATTATTTTGAAAAGATCAAGGCTTTTCATCAAGAATACATGCCTGCAAAAGAACTACTCCTCTTTGCCATGACCAAATTTGAACGCTATGAAATTGAAAAAATAGCGCCACAACATGGTTCCGTGCTCAATAGAAAACAGGCAAAGACAATCATTGAGGCATTTAAGGATTTTGAGTGCGGCTTATTCATCGATCAAGCTTTTAGGGATGAGCTCCAGTCGGCCCGGAAAAAGATAGAGGAACAAAATGAAATCATGAACAGGGAATTGCTGTTGGCGGGCCAGTTCCAACGGACATTGTTGCCGGATAAGGAAGTCGCGAAATCGATCAAAGGACTTGATATCGCCTTCCTTTTTAAACCCTGCCATCAAGTATCAGGTGATTTTCTCATCATCGAAGAGATTGATGAAAAACACCTCGGGGTCCTGGTGATCGATGTTGTGGGACACGGTGTAATGCCGGGGCTCGCAACCATCCAGGTGAAGACACTCTTTGAAGAGAACAATAAAGAGTCTTTGAGTCCCGCAGTCATTCTTAAGATCATTAATGAGAAGTCGTTTAGTGTATGGGAAAACGACATTTTTTTAACTGCGTTATACATGATCTATGACTCGGAGAAAGCAATGGTTAGAATGGCCTCCGCGGGCGGGGTCCCTCCGATCCATTATGACGCTAAGAAGGGCAAAGGAAGGCTCATCCAAATGAAGAGTACACCCCTCGGGATGTATGGTGCTGGTGAAGGGCAGATCGAGGAGAAATCCTTTTCTTTGGGT
>JAQYVK010000079.1 GCA_030145585.1 Desulfatiglandales bacterium
CAGGTTATTTATCTTAATGGGTGAAAATAAATTAGTATATTCCATGTTTCGCCTCCCTCTCTCTCAAAATTATTATGAATAGAACTTGAATGATTGGATCAACCTATGAGCCGAACCTCCTGGTCCATCACGGAATGGGAAGCCATCGGGCCCATCAGTTTTCGGTTGATGGGATTAGTTTCATCTAAACACACCGCTTCTGGCGGTGGACCCGGAAAGGTTCACCCGTTACGGCGAGAAAAAAAATACTCGTTGGCGGCAGATTAAAGCATTTTTTTGAACGTCCAACATTGAACATCGAATGATGAACTCGCTCGCGCAGCGCAGTCGCTTGCGCCGCGTGTCGCTCGGCCATTTTATTTAAAAATTTAGCATGCCTTATTCAAAATTCGAGGTTGGATGTTGGATGTTCGACGTTCCTATTCTTTTCATTTTAACAACAGCTAAAAATTAGTAATCTTGATAATCGTATTGTTTTCAGACCCCTTCGAGGGGTCTTCCAGAGGCCTTTCGCTCTGCGGGAGGAGCCTCACTTTTTATGAACGGCCGCTCAGGGTCGTAAGCGAGCCGATGATCTGGGAGAATACATCATCTGGTGTCTTGGATTCAAGTGATTTTCTTGATGAGGGGTTGGTCCCCTATGATTTTTACTGAACTTTGGGAGTTTGTGTTTTACGGTAATATTACATGCTATACATCGTTAATTTATGCTATATTATGTTGAGAAGTTGATTATAATTGTTGAATTCAATCAAAAACGAGGTAATCTCATGTCTCAGGACCAAGAACGTTCGAACCGGAATAAACAAACGGCCATGCTTTAAAGAAAAGAAAATAAAGATCTATATCGTTTTTTTTAACAATTACTTTCTGAGGACTTCTAGAGTGATATTGAATGTGATCCTCTCCTGGATAACTTTATCATCCTGCTTTATATACAAGCTGATACCATTCTCACCTTCCTGTATGACACCGGGATAGAAGCTCTCCTCAGGTTTGGAATCTTGTTTTCTCGTACCGCCCCTCGTATACTCTTCCCAAGCAATCAGTTTTAATGGAAAGACAACGGTAGAAAGGGTATTCCCAGGGCCAATTGTCACAAAGGGTTGCTCTTTGATTCCTTTCAACTCCTCAAAAGTCATCTTTTCCCAACCGAACTGTCCATTCCTCCGTCCGTTGAGAAGATAATAGGTCCTTGACCAGTCAAGAACCAGATCTTTGTATGTCTTGTTGGTGATCACGAGGCGAAACGCATTGAAATAATGCTTTCCCTCCGCCAACTGGGGTTCAAATTGGGCATCATAATGCGCATTGCTGACGTTCTGAATCGCCGGCTTGCTGGAATAGACCCTGACCTGAGCACACCCCGCCAGGATAAACGACAAAATAAGAATGCCTCCAAAGACCTTCTTTTTCATTTGACTCCCGTATTTATCCATCCTCATCTCCAAAAAAAGCCATAAGATCCATAGACACACTTGAGAATAACATCTCCTAAAACCAAGTCTATAACTTTACACAATTTTCTTCTTTCTTGAAAGAAATGTCAAACCTTCTTTCGATGTTCCTTGACATAAGTATTTATGAGTGTGTTAATTTAGAAGCCATCTCAAACATGCCAAATGGCCCGATCTCTATGCGTCCTGCCGTCCGGCTGAAAGTGCCTTTCAGCAAGACGGCTATCCTTACGCTAGACTTGACCTCGAACCATTTTTCTATTTTTGAGATGGCTTCTATTTAGTTTTTTTGAAAGGCTAATATTTTTTATCATTCAGGTTCAATTTGAAGAGGACCTGCATTTTTAGTGGGAGACGTGTTGAGATGGCCAAACCGACCAGATTGACGCAAGACATGATCGATGAATATAAAAAGAGAGGTGTCTGGGATGATGTTCCTATTGCTGATATCTTAGAGGGTAATGCCGAGCGATATCCTGACAAAGAGGCCGTCGTCGATTCGGAAACCAGGCTTACCTGGGCAGAATTAAACAACATGGCAGATAGAATTGCGATTGGTTTGATGGAGAAGGGCATCGAACGAGACCAGGCCATTGTGGCTCAGCTGCCTACCTCTATCAACGTCGTTATCCTGCTGATGGCCTGTCATAAAGCGGGCATTTTTTGTTGTTTCCCTCCGATGACCTTCCGTCACAGTGAAATAAAACACCTTTTAAAAACCCTCAACCCTTCCGCCATTATCACTCCCTTGCGATATCGGAATATGAACTACTTTGATATGGCCAGAGAAGCGGCCTCCGATCTTCCTCAATTGGAACTTTTTTTTGTAATTAGCGATGAGGTCCCCGCAGGAGCTATCTCTTTTGAAGCAATGAAGAGCGAACCCTTTGAACAAACAAAGCCACAAGGATATTTAAAAGAATACGCCTTTAGTCCCTTTGAAGTCTCCAGCATCGTTCTTACCAGTGGGACAACAGGTCTGCCCAAGTGCATAGAACATACGGGCGCATCATCCAAGGCGGGAGGTTGGGGTATCGTCCAAAGGGCTAAAATGAACGATTCAGACATCATAGGCAATATTGCCCCTTTTTCAGGAGGACCCGGCCTCCAAAATTGGTGGGCCGGCTTCCAAGTAGGCGCGACGACTTGCTTGTTAGAGCGCTTTACACCAGACGATGCACTCCAATTGATTGAAAGAGAGCAAGTGACATACCTCTCAGTGATCCCGACCCAACTTATAAGGATATTAAAAGAGTGCAACCTCGACAAGCATAACCTCAGTTCATTAAAGATCGTGAGAACAGGTGCGGCTGCCTTCGATGCTTCACTGGCTCGGGAGACGGAGGAGAGATTAAACTGTAAAGTTTTAATTGCCGGGGGCAGCCAAGAAACCTATAGCTTTGCTCAAACTGGTGTTGATGACCCACCTGAGAAGCGTTTGACCACTTTGGGGAGACCCTTTCCCGGAAATGAGGTCAGAATAACAAATGAAAAGAGGGATGAGTTGTCCCCCGGTGAGGTGGGGCAATTATCAGTCAGAGGAGCTTCTACAAGTTCGGGATATTATGGGAACGAGAATGCTACCCTCGCTGCCTGGGGAGAGTTTGGGAAGGAGGGATGGTATCAAACGGGTGATCTTGCCAAGCTCGATGATCAGGGTTATCTTTTGTTGGTAGGGCGAAAGAAAGAGCTCATCATCCGCGGGGGGCAAAACATCTATCCTAAGGAGATCGAGGATCTCCTCTTATCCCACCCGAGTATTATGCAAGCTGTTGTCATTGGCATTCCCGATTTAATTATGGGCGAAAAGGCGTGTGCTTGTATTGCCTTGACAAAAAAACAGAGGTTTGAGTTTGAGGAGATGACCTCTTTTCTGAAAGAAAAAGGATTGGCTGTTCATAAACTTCCTGAGAGGCTTGAGGTGTTTGAGCGGTTTCCACAGTTGGTGGATGGTCAAAAGGTGGATAAGATATCATTGAAAAAACTGGTCATTAATAATATTGAAAAGGAATGTGGAACAGCGCCTTGTCCGATGTAAACAACGTACCATCGACTTTATGAATCGATAGACGACCTCATTACAGGTAAAATGTGTTCAAAAGGAGCGATTGATGGAAGAAGCAGCTACGAACGAAATCAGGATGGAAACCGATGTTCTGGTCCTGGGGGCCGGCGCGGCCGGATGTCTTGCCGCCTATGGGGCGAGAGAGCAGGGCGCTCGGGTTATTATTGTCGACAAAGGAGCCCTAGTGAGCTGTGGCTGTACCGGTGCGGGCCAGGACCACTTTGGTGCCCATCTAAACACCGGCCCGGAATGGGACGCTGATGAAGCGGCGACGACCTATTACAGTAGACCCGGGTGGGGCGTAAGCCCAACCCTGGTAGAAAAGACCTTTTCTAAAATCGTCGGTTCGATGGTCAAACTCATGGAGGATTGGGGGGTGGAGTTTTATAAAAAGCCTGACGGAAACTACTGGCGATGTCAGGCCTTAGGACAACCTGGTCCCTGGTGGCTTATGATGAAGAACGGCCGATACTTGAAAAGGATCCTTGCAAAGGGTGTTCGGGAATCAGGTACGGAGGTCGTGGAACAGGTGATGGTCACAAAGCTCTTCAAAGAAGGGGACAAAGTTACCGGCGCCTTCGGATTCAATAGACGAAACGGAGATATTCATATCTTCAAAGCAAAGGCAGTTGTTTTGGCCATGGGTGCCCACCAGTCCAGGTTCTCCACAAACTCAACCAGGAATCCCTTTAATATTTGGCAAAATCCTTCTAACACGGGAACGCAGATCGTAGTGGCCTATGATGTGGGGGCAAAGGTGAAGAATCTGGAATGGTGTACAAGTACGACCTTACCCAAAGGGTTCGGTGCACCGGCCATGTGTGCCTTTGGGGGTATGGGTTCTTCTATGAGAAATGCCCTGGGTGATAGATTTATGGAAAAGTACCACGAACTGGGTGACAAAGCACCCAGGGCCTTTCATATTCGTGCCGAGGGCCAGGAGATCGCAGAAGGAAGAATCCCGCTATTTGTTGATTCAACGGCATTGTCTATAGAAGATCAGGAACACCTTAAACATAATTTGCTTACCGTGGACAAACATACTTTTAAAGATTACCTGGAACAACGGGGTATCGACATCGGTTCAAAACCTTTGGAGGTCGAGACGGGGGAGACCTCAGGAGGGGGAAATCTGCATGTGAATGAGAATTGCGAGTCGGTAAACATGAGAGGACTATTCGGCCTTCCGTTTTCGGGAATGTTGTCCACGGCCCTTTGCGGGGGATACGCCGCCGGAACAGGAGCGGGACAAAGCATCAAGGGAGCAAAAGAACTTGGAGATATCGATCCTGTTCTGGTCCGTGAAGAAAAAGGGAAACTTAAGGCTCATCTCGAGAGAGATGAAGGATATTCCCCAGAAGAGTTTGAAGACATGATCAGGCAGATCATGGAGCATTACATGGGACACAAGAGAAGTCTGACCGGCTTGAATATCGCTTTGGAAAAATTTGAAATGCTTGAAGAGGCCAAACAAAAAATAAAGACGGTTGATTACCACGAGATGACCAGGGCACAGGAAACGATTCACCTTCTTAGATATTGCCAACTTATGATCCGATCGGTCATTGAAAGAAAAGGAATGAGAGGATTCTATAACTTGGTCGATTATCCACCAAAACTTGATCCCGAGTTGCGGGACAAGTATGTGGTCTTATCAAGGGTGGGTGATGCACAGAAGGTTACTTTTGAGCCGCAAAGACAAGAAGATAAAGGGGTCCATGATGCCGCCTAAATTTAGTAAAGAACGCACACACCCAACCAGCTTTGAAATGTCGCGGCCTATAGACCAGACAAAGACGTCTCCTTGCGAAGCGGCCTGTCCTGCCGGGCATGATATACAACGGACGATTTATCTCATAAAGAATAATCGTTTTGAGGAAGCCCTTGAAAATGTACGAGCAAAGCACCCATTCCCTGGGGTTTGCGGGCGAGCCTGTTTTCACCCCTGTGAAACACCCTGTAACAGACAATTCTATGATCAGGGGATATCCATAAGGGCCTTGGAAAGGGCGGCCTTTGACCTGGCGGATAGGAAGAAAATCAATAGCCCCAAAGGAAGAGAAAAGACCGGGAAAAAGGTCGCCATCATCGGATCAGGTCCGGCCGGAATGACCTGTGCTTATTTTTCAGCGTTATTCGGGCATGAAGTCACCATATTCGAAGCTTTACCCTTCCTTGGCGGGATGCCGCGAATAGGCATCCCAGATCACCGTCTCCCAAAAGATGTCGTGGATGAGGAGGTGGGAGAAATCCTCAAGCTCGGCATAAAGACCCGGACAAATGTAAGAATCGGAACCGATATCCCTTTTCAAGAAATCAGGGATCAATATGATGTTTGTCTGGTTGCTACCGGCGCATGGAAAGAGAGACACCTCGACATTCCCGGAAGTGAACAAGCCATACAGGCACTCTCAATCCTAAGCCAAGTAGCAAAAGGCGAGACACCTATGATGGGTGATAAGGTCCTCATTGTGGGCGGGGGGGGTGTTGCTTTTGATGTTGCCACCACCATTAGGCGTCTGGGTGAAACGGAAGTCCATGTTGCTTGTCTTGAGCCGAGAGATAAAATGGTGGCGTCCCAGGATGATATCGAGCATGGAGAAGAGGAGGGTGTCATTATTCACAACTCAAAGACTTTCAAAAGGATCGTCGCTGAGCAAGGACAAATCAAGGGTGTCGAGTGCATGGATGTTGGGTCCTTTCAATTTGATCAAGCCGGCAACCTGCAAGTCAACCCGGTTCCAGGGTCAGATCACATCCTCCCTGCCGACACGATCATCTTTGCTATCGGGGAAGAGCCGGATTTTGGAGTCCTACAGGATGTGACGGGATTCAAGTTCTCTGAACGGGGTACGCTCCAGGTTGAAGAGAAGACCCTTTCCACATCGGTTGAAGGGGTCTTTGCGGCAGGTGATGCCATCACAGGCCCAAGCTCAGTGGCCGAGGCCATCGGGAAAGGCCGCCTTGCGGCGATTGCTATGGATTGTTATTTATCAGGAAAGCGTATAGAGGACATTCGCAGGATTTATTTTGACAGTAAGGGAAATATGAAGATAGATGAATACGCTATCGATGAAAAAAAGGAAAAGCCACAACAAGTCGTTGGGTACGATGAAATCCTGAATCCGGATTACTATGAGAAAGAGGACCAGGTGAAAATGTGTCGTCTCAGTCCGGCTGAGTCTTTGACAAGTTTTGAGGAAGTGAATAAGGGATATACTGAGGAGGAAGCGGTTAGAGAGGCGAGCCGTTGTTTTCGCTGTGGCCATTGCGCAGAGTGTGGAACTTGCGCGGAAATTTGTCCTCTTGACGTCATCGCTATGGGAGATGAAGGACCGGTGGTGGCTTATCCAAAGGAGTGCTGGCATTGCGGAGGTTGCCGGATAAACTGTCCATGCGGCTGTATCTCCTATGAATTTCCGCTTTCCATGCTTCTTTAGAAGCAG
>JAQYVK010000080.1 GCA_030145585.1 Desulfatiglandales bacterium
ACAATATCTTGTATGTCCCCCACTTGGCTCAAAATTGCATGTTGCTATAAATCTGGACTTTTGACATCACCTAAATCCGTGTGATATCCGAAACATATCATCACACATTTCGATAACAGTCGAATTACATAGTATGGCAAGTTACGTCTCCAACAATTGAAATACCCCGCCCGTATCCCACCCATTTAAAAAAATACCCCGCCGATCCCGCGAGGACCCCGCCAGTTTAAATAAAAACCATACCGCTCCATTGAACCAGCTTAGTCTATTACATCTTTTTCATACCAGTTCAATAGTAGTTCATGAAATTACTCCTTCGAGATGTAATGTATTAAATTTTTTAATTATCTTGACAACTATTAACACAATGTGGCAATTTAAAAACAATGCTTTTTCATTTTGCCCTGAAATTAGCTTTCTTTCTGGATTTATCCTCTCACTCTGAGCGACTCCTGCTGCTGCAATAGATTCTGGTTTTCCGTAATCTTTAACCTATAAATCAGGTGAAATTGCAATGAAGAACCCAATCAAATTATGCCTACCTTGCTCCTGACAGGACTTGAATTGTCCTTTCGGGAGCTTAAATTCTCTGAACATAGCAAAACCAAATTCGGAGGTGACTTATGGCAAAGAAATATGTGATGTTTTTAGTCGGGCTTGTATTTTTTAGTTATGGTTTTTCAAATCCATCTACTCCTGCAGGGCATGAGGGGGTTTTTTTATGAGAATCCACGTGTATTCGGTAAAGGTGGGTTTAGAGGAACAATACAAGGACCGGGAAATTATGGGGCTTCTTTATGGCGAAATCAGATTATCAATATCGATATGAGACCTCAAACATATAAAGAAATCTTTAATGTATTGACGAAGGATGACCTGAATGTGTCCTTCCAATTCGAATTAGAGGAGAAAGAAACTCAAAAAGCAATTGCAAAAAAAGACGCAGAGATTAAAATTGAAGAGGCAAAAGGAATAGCTGAGGCGCAACGTATTATCAATTCAACTCTTACAGAAAACTATTTACAACATGAGGCAATTCAAACCCAATTGGTCATGGCTAATTCACCAAATCATTCTACCGTTTATATTCCTTCCGGTGCCAATGGCATACCGTTAGTGAAACTAGTAGAATAGCATATTTTGATTGTCGAAAAGGAGGTGTGAAAGAGGGAAAGAGTGGACCTTTGGGTCCGAACAATGAACCGGTTCGAGCGCGAACCAAACGCACAGGAGGTGGTAAATGGTATATGATGGTAAACCGTGGTTGAAATCTTATGATCCGGATGTTCCGGAAAACATCGAGATCCCGGCGATATCGCTGAAGCGTTATTACGTCGAAACCTTCAAACAACACCCGGACAGGGCAGCCTATCAATACCTCGGCAGTTCCCTGACCTTTGGGGAGTTGCTGGAGCGTTCCGGTCGCCTGGCCAAAGCGCTCAACGAGCACGGGCTTGGAAAGGGAGACGTGGTCTCTATTTGTCTACCCAACACGCCGCAGTACATGATTTCCATCGTGGGAGCCCTGCAGGCAGGCTGCGCCATTTCCGGCTTGGCGCCCCTGCTCATGCCCGATGAAATTGTCTACCAGCTCAAGAATTGCGGGGCGAAGGCACTGATTATTCTCGACATGCTCTTCGATGCCAAGTTCGCTACCGTCGCCGACCAGGTGCCGGATCTCGAACTCGTTCTGGTCACCGGTGTCATGGATATGCTGCCTAGCACAACAGAATATTCGGTCGGGAAACCGCTGGACGGGAAAAAAGTGCTGGCGTTCGTGGACTTTTTTGAGCAATACCCGGACGAACCGCCGGATGTGTCATTCGAAACCGGTGATGCATGCTACCTGCAGTACACTGGGGGAACCACAGGGCCTCCGAAAGGTGCCATCCTGACCCATGGCAGCATGGTTGCAAACATTTACCAGTTCGAACGATGGATGGCCATGGAACCGGGAAAGGAAACCTGGCTTTCGGGATTTCCCATTTTCCACCAGGCGGGACTTTTTGTCTGCTCCTGTGCCATGACATGGGCTGCGACCCAGATCCTGATTCCCGACCCGAGAAATGTCGACTACATCGTTGCCGAGTATAAACAGCACCGTCCCACCTTTCTCATCAATGTCCCATCTCTGTTCATCATGCTTTTGGCCAACGAAGAATTCCGCAAACAGGATTTCTCCCAGGTTCGATACTGCATGTCCGGGGCGGCGCCGTTTCCAGTGGATTCCATGGTGGACCTTGAGTCTGTTGTCGGTCAAAACAAAATGGTCGAAGTCTGGGGCATGACGGAAACCAGCCCTCTGATTACCGTCAACCCGGGGCGAGGGAAGAAAAAGCTCGGTAGTGTGGGGCTGCCGCTTCCCAGCACCGAGTTTCGGATCGTGGCCCTGGAGGACGGGGCCACCCAGGTACCCATGGGAGAAGAAGGTGAACTGATTTGCAGCGGCCCCCAGGTGATGATAGGGTATCTGAACAAGCCGGAGGAAACGAAAAACGCCCTCCGGGAACACGACGGGAAAATCTGGATGCACACCGGCGATGTCGGGCGCATGGACGACGGCGGATTCGTTTACGTTGTGGACCGGGTCAAGGACATGATCATCGTCGGCGGATACAAGGTGTTCTCCTCGGAGGTCGAGGACAAGCTGTACAAGCACCCGGCCATCGGCATGTGCGCACTTATCGGCATTCCCAACCCGGACCGGCCGGACAGCGAAATCGTTAAGCTCATCGTTCAGAAGAGCGAGGCTTACGCGGGCAAGCCGGATGAAGAGGTGAAGGAAGATATCACCGCATTTGCCAGAGAAAAACTAGCGCCCTACAAAGTCCCCAAGATCATCGAGTTCATCGACGCTATACCGCTCACTTCCGTGGGCAAGGTGAACAAGAAATCCCTTCGCGTGTGACGGATTTTGCCCTCTTTTCCGTTTTCCGCGCGGCGATAGGCGGGCCGGAAGGTTGTTCCGGCCCGTTTTATTAAGAAAACACGGACGGTTTTGAAGTATACAAGAAATGTTAAACCGGAGATACGTCAAATTAGGGGAGAATTTATAGAATATCATAAATTTTACCGAGGTTCAGACCCAATAAATCTATATTTTAGTTGATGCGGAGATCACGGCTAAAAATCAGCAAATTCCGTTACTCACTCTACGACGAAGTGTCATTTTCTCTTGCTTAAAAAGCGGGGAAGATGATTGAGAAGGGGAAAGCCAATGGCTCTTATTTCTGAGGTGGCGGAAAGAATTTATGAGATTAAACCTGAGGGGAAGGAGCTTGAGAGTTTTCCTCTATGCACTGTTTATCTTGTAATGGATGATAAAACGGCTCTGGTGGAGGTCGGCTTCTCCGTTCAAACCCCTGATATTCTGGAAGCAGTAGGTAAACTGGGCTATGATATAAGAAAACTTTCGTATATCATCCCCACCCATGCCCACCCGGATCACGCTGGAGCGGCAGGACTTTTAGCGCGGAAACTGCCACAGACGAAGGTGGTGACACACTCGCGGGCGGTTAAAGTCCTTGCAGACTCTTCCATCCTCGAAAGATTGATGCAGGGCTTTAAGCAAGTCTTTGGAGATGATGCTCATGAGCGGTTCGGAGAGATGCATCCCATTGCTGAAGAAAGATTTTTATTGGTAGATGATGGGGATAGCATTCCTTTAGGAGAAAGAGAGTTGAAAGCCATCCATACTCCCGGTCATGATCCTAATCACCTTTGCTTTTTAGACACCAAGAGCAGGGGGTTGTTTTGCGGAGACGCCTTGGGCGGATATTTCTCTGAGGTAGAAGTTACTATACCGTCTATTGCACCAGGCTCAGATCCCTTTTTGATCCTGCAAAGCATAGACAAACTTCGAGAACTTGACCCAGCAATATTATTCTTCTCTCATGGCGGTACCACCAGGGAGGTAGCCAAGATTATGCGAATGTTTGCAGATAATGCCCGGCAATGCGCAGACATCGCCCTAAAAGCGCTGAAGGCGGGAGAGGATCGGGAGGAGATAGCTAACAGCTTGGCAGATGTTTTAGTTAAAGGTTCCACGATGACCAAGGAAT
>JAQYVK010000081.1 GCA_030145585.1 Desulfatiglandales bacterium
CAGTCAGCTCCAAGGCTGACTGTAAGAAATTAAGCATCTACAGTCAGCTCCAAGGCTGACTGTAAGAAATTAAGCATCTACAGTCAGCTCCAAGGCTGACTGTAAGAAATTAAGCATCTACAGTCAGCACCCCTCTCTCCAAGGAGAGGGAACTAGCGGAAACCCCACCGCAAGCGGATGGGGTATTAAAAAAATAAAAGCTGCTGTTGGGTTGAAAACTCTTTTCAAACCAACCGCCAAGAAGAACCCCGACTTTTGGTCTGTGTTCTTCACGGGATGGATTTATGATGAATGAAAGCATGAAAATCTTGGTCGTGGATGATGAGAGGGTTGTCAGAGACGGTTGCCATCGCGTGTTGACCGGCAAAGGGTTTGACGTGTTGATGGCCGAAAACGGTCGCCAGGCCATGGATATTTTGGCGGATAAATTGGTGGATGTCATCCTGCTTGACTTGAAAATGCCAGTCATGAGCGGGGAAGAGGTCCTTGAGAAAGCCTGCGACCTCTACGGGGAAATCCCGGTGATTATCATCACGGGTCACGGCACCATAGACACCGCGGTAGGATGCATGAAAAGGGGCGCCTACGACTTCATCACCAAGCCCTTCCAGATCGATCAATTTTTAATGACGATCAATAGGGCCATTGAAAAGAGAGAATTGGAACAGAAGGCCAGGTTGTATGAAGAAGAAAAATTGAGGAATCTTTACGATCTCAATCTCGAAAAAAGCCGCCTTAAAACCATCATCAATTGTATGGCCAACGGCGTTATGGTGACCAACCGCAATATGGAAGTGGTCCTCCACAATCCTGCTTTGATGAGGCTCCTCGAAATATCGGAAAAAGTTGAGAACCCTATCGCCGTCACACGGATTATCGACAATGATCGTTTAATCAACACCCTTGAAACGATTCAATCTGAAGGACCGTCAAAAGACGCCTTCATCTCTCAGGAAATAAAAGCGGAGAAGAACGTTTTGAGGGCTATTTCAGCGCCTGCACTTGGTCCGGAGGATGGGATCGTAGGTACTGTTACCGTCCTCGAAGATATCACCCCATTTAAGCAACTCGATGAAATGAAATCTGATTTTGCAAACATGGTGGCCCACGAACTGCGCAGTCCTCTCATGGCCATTAGACAACAGGACAGCGTCCTGCTTGAGGGTCTCGCCGGGCCCCTTCAGGAAAAACAGCGCACTTTTATCAGTAGGGGGGTCAAGAAGATCGATCAACTGCTGGAGCTGATCAACGATTTACTGGATATCGCCAAGATTGAAGCGGGTAAACATGTCCAACACCAGGTCCCCACGGATATCGAACAGATTATTAGAGACACAATCGCCTTACTAGATCCCAGGGCTCAAGAACAAAATATAGAACTCTCCGTTTCCTACCAAAATATGGCGCGTTTACAGGCCGACCCGAAGGGTATCGGAGAGGTGTTCACCAATCTCATTACCAATGCGATCAATTATTCTCCCGAAGGGGGAAAAGTGGTTGTTACAGCTCAGGGTCTCAATGAATATATGGAAATAAAAGTAAAGGACACGGGAGTTGGGATCCTTGCGGACGAGCTTCCCAAGATCTTTGACAAATTTTATCGGGTCAAGCACCCCAAAACCCGCCAGGTCTTGGGCACCGGATTAGGTCTATCCATTGTAAAGGGGATCATTCAGGCCCATAACGGCACGATCGATGTAGACAGCGTCCCGGACAAGGGGACCACCTTTCGGATATTGTTACCGATCATCCTAGATAAATGAAAGGTGTAAAGCATAAAAAACGGTTCACGGTATAAGGTATAAGGTACACGGATGCTGGGTGTAAGGTTTTAAGGCCATACACCTTAGACCTTATGCCGTGAACCTTTTAGTCATCTGTTGACTTTGAAATCCTAAAAAGTTATGGTTGGTTATCTGAATCGGCCATTTAATCACAATATCGTTAAATGATCATCGTTTTCACATGGATTTATATGCATCTGTCAGAGGGCGGGATCAAGTGATATTATTTCCTGCTTTTTGTTATCTTGGTTGACACTGAAAACCGACAACATGGGATTTATTAATGGCCTCAGTCCTCGCTGTCTACATAAATACCATCGCAACCGCATCAATGCGGCAAAACCATCGAAAAAACGTAATCCATCGTATCAAATACTCTATCATTCATGAACTTGACATGACGGCCGGAAACCGGTTCAAAGGGAACCCTGATTCATTGGGAGGATCATGTGATGACGCTCGAAAAAAAGATTAAGTCAGGAGATTTCGCTGTCATAGGAGAATTTGAACCACCCAAAGGGGCAGATTTCTCACCCCTTTTAGACAATGCCAACCGGGTCAGGGGCCGCATCGATGCCTTCATGATTCCAGAAATGGCCAATGCCGTGATGAAGGCGAGTTCTCTTGGGGGATGTGCCTATCTCCAAAACCATGGTCTCGAGACCGTTTTACAGGTCTGTTGTCGAGACCGCAACAGATTGGCCCTCCAGGCAGATATCATTGCCGCCACAGCCCTTGGGGTCTCCAACATCATGGCCGTACCGGGTGAGGAGATAAAATATGGCGATCACCCTCAGGCGAGGCCGGTCAATGATCTGGACCTCATGGAACTTCTTGAGGCTCTGCAAAAGCTTCAAGAGGGCAAAGACATGGCCGGTATTGAACTGAAAGGAGCCCCGCAGTTCTTTATTGGATCACCCGTTGATACCGGTGCCTCAGGGGGCCTTTTGGATATTGAGTTGGAAAACCTCGGTAAAAGGGTTGACCTTGGGGTAAAATATGCCATCACGAATCCTGTTTTTGATTTGAAGGGCCTTGAGCAGTTTGTCAAACGGGTCGATACAAATCAGGTCGCCGTGATTCCCACGGTATTGCTCTTGAAATCCGCCGGTATGGCCCGTTACATTGATAGAAATATCAAAGGCATTTCTATTCCACCGGAATTGATCGCGAATATCCAAAAAGCCCCGGACAAGAGAGAGGAATGTATACGGATATCGGGAGAACTTATTTTACAGATCAAAGAAATGGGCATGCCGGGTGTATTGGTATCAGCGGTTGGCTGGGAAGATAAGATCCCCCAGATTCTGGATAGAGCAAAGCTGTAAGTTGTGCATCACTTCAAATTCCTTTTGAACACTGGCATGCATTTCTGGAAGAATGAGGTGCAAACACGTGGTCTACGGCATACGGTGTAAGGGATAAGGATACGGGGTTGAAAGGTTTTTGCACTTACACCGTATACCTTAAACCTTTAAGTTATTATACCTATTGATTTCCGTTATGTAATATGAGGGAAAGAGAGGGCATTATGACAGAAGCGAAATCCGCTCATGTCTCTGGTTCAGTCTTGGTGGTTGGTGGTGGAATCGCCGGGATGCAATCTGCCCTGGATCTTGCAGATTCGGGATATTTTGTATACCTGGTCGAAAAATCACCGTCCATTGGCGGCGTCATGCCCCAATTGGATAAAACCTTTCCCACCAATGACTGTTCCATGTGAATCCTGTCTCCTAAACTGGTCGAGGTCGGCCGGCACTTGAACATAAATATTCTTACCTTGTCAGAGGTACAGGATATTAAGGGAGAGAAAGGAAATTTTGACGTAGAGATCCTCAAGCACCCACGTTATGTGGACATGGAGAAATGTATCGCATGCGGCACCTGTTTCGAAAAATGTCCAAAGAAGGTGGATGATGAATACAATGAAAATCTTATTAAAAGAAAAGCTATTTACGTGCCTTATTCGCAGGCCGTTCCCCTAAAATATGTCATCGATCGGGAGGCGTGTATCTATTTTAAGAAAGGAAAGTGCCGTGCCTGCGAAAAGTTTTGTCCCACCGAAGCCATAAAGTTTGATGAAAAAGAGGAAACAACCACTCTTAAAGTAGGCTCGGTGATCCTCGCACCAGGGTTTCAAACCTTTGATCCGACCCGGTATGAGGCTTTGCATTACGGCAAACACCCGAATGTAGTGACGAGTCTCGAGTTTGAACGGATGTTGAGTTCTACTGGGCCCAATCTTGGACACCTCAAGCGACCGTCCGATGATAAAGAGCCGAAGAAAATCGCGTGGCTTCAGTGTGTGGGGTCCAGAGACATCAACCGATGTGACAACAGCTACTGTTCAGCCGTTTGTTGCATGTATGCTATCAAACAAGCGGTCATTTCCAAAGAGCACAGTGACGATCCACTGGATGCTGCCATTTTTTTTATGGATATGCGCACCTTCGGAAAAGATTATGAGCTCTACTACAACAAGGCCAAGGAGGATTATGGTGTGAGGTTTATCCGTTCAAGGGTGCCCGCCATCGACCCTGACCCGGAAAACAACGACCTCATCATCCGATATTCTGATGAGGGTGGGGTCACACACAAGGAAAAATTTGACATGGTGGTCCTCTCCGTGGGATTGGAGATCAGCAAGGAAACCGTGCAGTTTGCAAAGGGGCTCGGCATTTCTCTCGATGACCATTCTTTCGCCGCCACACATCCCCTTAAGCCGGCCCATACGTCCGTTCCCGGCATCTATGCCTCTGGTCTTTTTACGGGTCCCAAGGACATCCCCTATGCTGTTATTGAGGCGAGTGCGGCGGCCTGCGCAGCGAGTATGGACATCAGCGACGCACGAGGTACAGAAGTCGAAACCAAGGCAACTCCTGAGGAGAGAAATGTTGCGGAGGAAGATCCAAGGATCGGGGTTTTTGTTTGTAATTGTGGAACCAATATTGGGGGTGTGGTGGATGTCCCCCATGTGGCTGACTATGCGGCCACCCTCCCCCGGGTTGTCCATGTGGACCAGAACCTGTTTTCCTGCTCCCAGGATACCCAGGAAAAGATTAAAGAGGTCATCACCGAAAACAGGCTCAACAGGATTGTTGTGGCGGCTTGTTCTCCAAAGACCCATGAACCCCTCTTCCAGGAGACCATTCAGGCCTGCGGTCTCAACCGATATCTCTTCGAAATGGCCAATATTCGAAACCAGGATTCATGGGTCCATGGGGACGACCATGCCGCTGCCACTGAAAAGGCGAAAGACCTCGTTAGGATGGCGGTCGCCCGCGCTTCCCTGTTAAAACCCCTCACGGGGAAAACCATTCTCGTCAACAAACGTGCCCTGGTGATCGGGGGGGGTGTCTCCGGCATGACCGCCGCCTTGGGTCTTGCGGAACAGGGATTCGAAGTGGTGATCGTTGAAAAGGAACCCCGTTTGGGCGGCCTTGCCCTGGAAATTGAAAGAACCATTGAAGGCGCAGATGTGAAGGACTTCCTTCAAGAGTTGATTGTCCGGATGAATCGCCACCCAAGAATCCAGGTCTTGACCGAATCCCTCATCGTAGGCTTCAGCGGATTCAAAGGGAATTTCACCACCGAGGTCCTCGTAGGCCCGGGGATGTATGAGCGGAAAATCGACCACGGCGCAGCCATCCTGGCCACCGGGGCGAATGAATATGCTCCCAAGGAGTTTCTCTATGGCGAGAATGAACAGGTACTGACCCAGATTCAACTCAGTAAAAGGTTGCACGAACAAGGGGCCGCTGGTCTGGCGCATCTTGCCATGATTCAGTGTGTCGGATCCCGGAACGAGGAATCCCCGAACTGTTCCCGAATCTGCTGCCAGAACGCCATTAAAAACGCACTCCATGTCAAAAAACTCAATCCCGATACCCAGGTTTATATCTTCTATCGAGACATCCGAACTTATGGGATCTTGGAGGACTACTATCGGGAAGCGAGGCGATTGGGTGTCCGCTTTTTCCGTTATGATCGGGACGCTCCCCCTAGGGTTGAATCCATGGACCATGGCCTTGTCCTCACTTTCAGGGACCATGTGCTTCAAAGGGATATCAGACTCCCGGTTGACATCCTCGCCCTAAGCGCCGGTTTGAGAGCCGAAGATACGGAGGAATTGTCCTCAATCCTTAAACTGGGACGGAATCATGATGGGTACTTCACCGAGGCCCACGTGAAACTGCGGCCTGTGGAAATGGCCAGTGAGGGCATTTTTGTCTGTGGCACTGCCCATGGACCCAAACTCATCTCGGAGTCCCTATCCCAGGCCATGGCAGCCGCCTCACGGGCCGCAACATTTCTGTCCCAAGCTGAAATCACTCTGCCGGTGGTGACCGCAAAGGTCGATCAGGAAAAATGCGCCTCATGCCTGGTATGCGTCCGCTCCTGTCCATATGACGTCCCCCGGATAAATGAGGAAGGGGTCAGCGATATAGATGAGGCCCTCTGTCACGGTTGTGGTATCTGTGCCTCGGAGTGTCCTGCCAAAGTTATCGAACTCAACTTGTATGAAGATGATCAGATCTTAAGCAAGGTAGAGGCCTTGCTGGAAGGGGTCATTTGATGGAACATTTTGAGCCCATTATCATCTCATTTTGCTGCCAGTTTTGAGGGTATACCGCTGCGGACCTGGCAGGTTCCATGCGACTCTCATATCCGAGCAACATAAAGATTATTTTCATCCCCTGTACCGGGAAGGTGGATCTCATCCATCTTCTCAGGGCCTTTGAAAAGGGGGCTGACGGTGTTTATGTGGCAGGCTGTCTGGAAGGAGAATGTCACTACAACAGGGGAAACATTCGGGCCCGCAAGAGGGTAGAACAGGCCCAAGAGATTCTTGAATCCGTAGGGATCGGGGGAGAGAGGGTACAGATGTACAACCTCTCCTCGAGCGAGGCTCCCCGATTTGTCCAAATTGCCAAGGAGATGACCGAAAAGATCGCGGCTCTGGGACCCAATCCCATCAAATTGGCAAGCGACCGGAAGGCCGCCTAAGAATAAGGATCGCCCCGGGGGTCGTGGCTTTAAAACAGCCCCATGTGATGCGAGGGACATCACTAAATAGAAATTAAAAATTCGAATCTCGAAATCCGAAATTCGAAACAATATAAAATGACCAAAATCCAAATGACCGAAACCTTACTGTGGGACATTTGGTTTCGAAGCTGCAACCTGATGTGATTGCGTGTATTATTGGAACATTATGGCTTTTAATTCTTGCCCGCCTAGGGCGGGTGAATTTCGGATTTCGATATTCGGATTTCGAGTTTAAGCACCCCGCATCAGCATTATAGGTTTAACAAATTGACCATGACCCCGCCCAGAGGATTGGAGCCCTTAGAAACCAGTAATAAGGGGTGCTTCGATATCCCTCTGAGTTAGAGAAAGGAGGTTCGGACAGGTGATAGTGGCGAAGAAAAAGTCGATCGAGGAAATCATCGAAACGGTAAAGGATTATGATAAGATTCTCATAGCAGGCTGCAATGAATGTGTCACCGTCTGTGAAGCAGGTGGAAAAAGGGAAGTGGCCGTACTTGCTTCCGCCCTCCGCATGTATTTTATGAATCAGGGAAAAGAGATGAAGATCGAAGAAGTCACCCTGGAGCGACAGTGTGACCACGAGTACCTGGAAGAAATCCGGAATGTCATGGACCAGTATGATGCCGTTGTCTCCCTGGCGTGCGGTGTGGGCGTCCAGTTTATGGCCGAGACCTATTCCCAGTCCCCCATCTTACCAGGCGTTGACACATGCTTCATGGGTGTGACCGAAGAGAGGGGTGTCTGGACGGAACGCTGTCAAGGTTGTGGCCAATGTATGCTGGCCAGTACAGGTGGGATATGTCCGGTCTCCAGGTGTGCCAAACGACTCTTTAACGGTCCCTGCGGGGGTTCCACACAAGGACATTGTGAGATCCACAAAGATCTTGTCTGCGGTTGGCAGTTAATCGTAGACCGTTTGCGTGAGTTAAACCAATTTGAAGAATATGAGAAACTCACCCCTATTAAGGACTGGTCGACCGAGCGGGCCGGTGGCCCCCGAAAAGTGATTAGGGAGGATGTCAAAGAATGAACAACGACAAGACGACGAGTACACCGAGCAAGCTTCAAAAGGTCCTTGGGGCAGGCCATCTTGCAGTCACCTCAGAGTGTGGTCCACCCAGGGGGAGTGACCCTGAGGCGATAACGAAAAAGGCCGAAATGATCAAGGACCATGTGGATGCCATCAATATTACCGACAATCAGACTTCCGTGACAAGGCTCTGTAGCCTTGCTTCCTGTATCCATCTCAAGCTGATGGGGCTGGAACCGGTTCTACAGATGGTCGTCCGGGACCGGAACAGAATCGCCATACAAAGCGATATCCTGGGAGCCGCATCCTTTGACATTCACAACATCCTTTGTCTTTCAGGAGATCATCAGATATTCGGAGACAGTCCGCAGGGCCAGAATGTCTTTGACATAGATTCCATGCAATTGATCCAGACAGTCAGGCTCATGAGGGACGAGGGAAAATTATTAGGCGGGGACGAATTAAACCGCCCTCCTCGGATGTTTGTCGGGGCCGCGGCCAACCCTTTCGCCGATCCCTTTGAGATCCGGGTACCGCGTCTCGCGAAAAAAATCGCAGCCGGAGCCGAATTCATCCAGACCCAGTGTATCTACAATCTGGACAAATTTGAACTCTGGATGCAGCAGGCCCGTGAACGGGGTCTACACGAGAAAGTAGCTATTCTGGCAGGCGTGACACCTTTTAAATCGGCCGGTATGGCAAAGTACATGAAAAATCGTGTCCCCGGGATGGATGTGCCTGATGAGGTGGTTGAGAGGATGAGTGGGGTCCCCAAAGAGAAACAGGCTGATGAGGGTATCAAGATCTGTATCGAATCCATCCAACGACTTAAAGAGGTGGAGGGGGTCAGAGGTTTTCACATCATGGCCATTGAATGGGAAGAGAAGGTCCCCGAGATTGTCGAGGCGAGCGGTCTTTATCCAAGGCCTGATTTAGGTTAATGAATAATTGGGCGAAATACTATCGCCATTCAAAATTCCGGCTTCTGTAGTTTTAAAAATAAGAAAGGGGAGGTAACATCATGTCAAAAAAGTATATCTTAGTCGTGGATGATGATCCTGATCTGGTGGAAACTGTTGCCATGATGCTGGAGAGCAAAGGATGTGAGGTTGGACAAGCCTACGATGGTATCGAGGGAGAAGAGTCTATCAAAGCCCGTCGGCCCGATTTGGTTATTCTCGATATCATGATGCCCAGAAAGGATGGTTACGTCCTTTGCAGTGAATTGAAAGAAAACGAAGAAACCCGGGATATCCCTGTCATCCTCCTTACTGCTGTCGGGGACGCGGTACCAAGTACGCGATACTCTCATGCGGATGGTATGGCGACTGAGGCTGACGAATACATTCCGAAACCCATTGATACGGAGGGCCTTTGGGAGGTAGTGAGCAGCCTCCTTTAAAATCTTTAAGTCTAAAGCACCCTATTCCACTCCAAATTCAAACGTTGTATAAAAGATAGGACGAGGAAAAATTAGCAAGGGTTCCAGGATTCAAGGATTCAAGGGCTTCTTTTCTAAGGACTTTATCAGCGCCTTTAACATCCTCTCGATTTCTGCAATATCCTTTTTTAGTTTACCCAATTCATCTTTTTCAATTAAAGCTAAATCCCCTGCCAATAATATCGGTCCTTCTCCAATTTAGTTGGAGAAGAGGGTCCAAGGACTTACAAAATAGAACCGGCCCGCCACAAAAATAGGCGGGTAAATATCGAAGGACTTGAAAATATACGACCATTAACACTGGATTGTTTAGATATTCTACTAGTCATCAAAAAGCGTATATTATTCATTTCCCGCTAATGCGGGAAGCATATTTTTGGCCGGAC
>JAQYVK010000082.1 GCA_030145585.1 Desulfatiglandales bacterium
GTTTCCCTGGATTCCGGATCTCGCTATGCTGCGCGTCGCTCGTCCGGAATGACAGGTTTGAGGTATTGCGACACAGCCTCTATATCGAGGGTGAATAAATGGTATGTGTTCGTTTTCAAGTTCAGCGTTCCAGGTTTTGAGTCCTATTCGTTTTAGTTCAGATTCTTTGGGGCTTTCTAACCGGGAACCTTGAACGTTGAACCGATCAACCTCTGCAAAAGCCATTTCAACCCAAGGATTTGACCCGCTCTGTGGGACTTGAAATGTCCGTCACCCTTATACCGAATTTTTCATCCATAACAACGACCTCACCCTTGGCAATCATTTTGTTGTTGATATAGATATGGAGGGGTTCCCCAACGAGTTTCGCTAATTCAATGATGGATCCCGGCCCCAATTGAAGCAAGTCATTGACTGGCATCGTAACTCTCCCCAGTTCAACTGATACATCAAGAGGGATATCGAGGACGAAGTCGATATCATACTTCTCCTTTTTATTTACCCTCTCCTTCTTGGGGGCCTCCGGTTGCTTGGTCTCTTTTGCCTCATTCGTTTCCGTCATCATCTACTCCTTGTGTAATCTTTCGCTAATTCTTATGGCCTTGTTATTGTTGCAACAGCCAGGATACCCCTTAAACTTACCAATGCCTTCCACCCTGACCACAATAGAATCCCCTATTCGCTGATCCAATGGAATGACGTCATCAACCTTCATCTCGAGAAGCTCCTTGCCTCTTATCCGTGCCTTTCCCAATGTACAACTCAAGTTGACATCTGTTGCCCGTATTCTCTCTTCAAGAGACCTTCGCAGGACCTGGTCGACTTCCGATGTGTCATCCTGAAACCTATGTTTCAGTTTATCTTTTATAGGCTCCATGGTGTAATAGGGGATACAGATGGTAAGTAATCCCGATTCATTTTCAATTTTCACACTACATTCAACGACAATGACCATGTCGTCCGGTCGAACAATGGCTGCGAATTGAGGATCCATCTCAGAGCGCACGAGAGCCATCTGAATCTTGTGAACATCAGCCCAAGCCTTCTCCAGATCCGCTAAAATGATGTTCGCGATCTTCCCGATCATCTTTATCTCGATGCTCGTAAAGTTTCTCCCCTCAACCCTTACCTCGCTCACACCGGTGCCGCCAAAGAGGGTGTCCACAAAAGCAAAGACCAGAGGTGTCTCCAACACCATGAGGGCAGATCCTTTTAAGGGTTTCATCTGGAAGATGTTCAAATTGGTCGGGGGTGATAGGTTACGACTAAATTCCTCGAATTTTTTAGACTCCATGGACGGCATGCTTATGACAACAGTCGACCCCGTGGCCCTGCTCAAACTCTCCCTCAACAAAGTTATAAATCTTTTATTGATAATACCCAAGGCAGGCACACTGAGATGGAGTGGGGTTCTTTGCCGACTGAAATCATATATTTCAGAGTCATCCACTTTTTCAACAGCAGCCGTCTCGGTTTTGACCTTCCCTTCATCAATCCCACCGAGCAGGGATTCGACCTCTTCCTGAGATAAAATTTGATTCATGTTATCGACCTATTGCACCACGAATTCAGAAAAATAAATTGTTTTAACTGGCCCATCCCCTAGGACCCGATTGATCCTGGATATGAGGGATTGCTTCAAATCGATCTTCCCCTCTATGCTATTGATGTCTTTGAACGTCAGGCTGGAAAGTAGAAGAAGGACTGTGTCCCTTACTTGCGGTGTGCGATCATTTAGGCGCTCCTTGTCCTTCTCACTGCCCACTTCAAGTTTCATCGACACCTTGAGATACCTTTTCCCCAACCCGGATTTGTCCATAAGATTCACGATAAAAGGGTTGAGCGGACAGATCACACTCTTTTTCTCCCTCATTTTAAGTAGGGGTTCCGGAATTCCGGCCACCCCTTCCCCCCCCTTTATGAACAGGGCCCACCCGAAATAAGCACCAACGACGAGCAAGAGCGCGATCCCTGTTAAAAAAATCCATTTAAAGAAAGATTTTTTTGGTGTTTTGCCTTCTTCCTCATTTTCCATCGGTTCTTTTTCTTCCGCCATTTACCCTTCTCCTATATGTTTAAAAATGATTTCCACCCTTCGATTTAAGGCCCTGTTTTTAGGCGTGTTGTTTGGAGCTAAAGGCCTGGATGGGCCGCTGCCTCCCACCGTAAAGCGCGAAGGAGGCAGGTTCCTTATATCTATAAAATAATCGAGCACTGAGAGTCCCCGATCTGCTGAAAGCTCCCAGTTCGAGTCGTATCGTTCATTCTTAATGGGAATATCATCCGTGTGCCCCATAATGAGAATGTCATTCGTGCTTGCATCAATCGCTCTTGAAATGGCTTCCAGAATGGGAAGGACCTCTTTCTTTATTTTCGACTCTCCGGGATCGAAAATAAGATTCTCTTGAATAGAGAGTACGATCCCTCTATTGTCATCGAGGATCCTTAGGGCCTCTTCAAAATCCTTCAGTTTGGATTTCAGTTGCCCTTCTGATTCCATCGAATGCGGGAGCAGTTCTTTTACAAGTCCGGGATCGATGACCAACAATCCCTGGGTATCCTGATATTTTTTAATAAAACCCGTCAAATCATGGACCCCTCCCATCCCTGAGAACTCAAGAGAGCCGGTTGCCCCTTTAAAATGCGCAAACATGCTCTTGAGCTTTTTCGTATCCATCGAAGACATGCTCAGAAGCAATACGAAGAAGGTAAGCAGAAGCATGACAAGGTCTGAGAATGTAACCAACCATGCTCCAGTATTCGGTTCTACCCTGCCTGCCACCTCTTTTTTTCTATCAACCATGCTTTAATTAATCCTGAAATCAAATTTCTTGTAGGTAATGAAAGCCGATTTTTTATCCTTAAAAATCCTTCTAATGTGGGGCTCTGCTTTGTAGTCCAAAAGAATATCGATCCTCCGATTCTGTGCTCGCGATATTCTGGTATCATTGGAGGTCATCGGATTCAGATCCCCCTTTCCATAGGCCGCAACCCTACCAGGGAGAACACGACCTTTCTCTACCATATATCTCAGGACTTGAATCGCCATGAGTGTCGACAATGCCCAGTTGGACTTATATCCCTTTTCTTCAGCCGGACGGTTATCCGTGTGTCCGATGATCTCGACGGGATAGGCTCCTTTGTTAATGAAGCCAGAGAGCTGAGCCAAAAGGGGCTTTGCAGAGGGCTTGATCCTTAATGTCGTCTCGTCAAAGAGGGTGTTTTCATGGATGGTTATCATCCCTTTGCCCTTTTTTGATTCGATCTTAATCTCCCCCATCATCTTCCTGTCTATGAGTGATGACAGGTCATCTTTGTTTGAAGTATCCATCACCTTGGGAGCGAAAGGACTCATCGTATCATCCCCGGTGCCTATGGGTGATGTCCCTCCTTTGAAAATTCCGAAAGCGCCCATGAGTGACCCGATGGCGACCCTTGTTTTTCTTTCGTCCATCGTTGCAATGGAATTAAGTAAAATGAAAAAAGTCAAAAGGATCAGAAATAATGAGAGCATCATGACCAAACCAACATTGCTCCCGGAGCTACCATCCTCGCCTCTGCTCCTCTTAGCCATGGCTTAAGAAGACCTCCTCTCGTTGGGGGGTATAAAGGCCTGAAGTTTTTGTTCTAAGATCCGGGGATTGTCCCCGCTTGAAAGTGACAAGATCCCTTGAATGGTGATTTCTTTGCTCAAGGCCTCCTCTCTGCTCCGGGTCCGAAGCTTTCCAGCAATGGGCATGCAAATTATGTTGGCCATGATGGAACCATAGAAAGTTGTGAGCAAGGCCACCGCCATGGCTGGACCTATGGTACTTGGGTCTTCCATGCTCTGGAGCATCTGCACCAGGCCTATGAGTGTGCCGATCATGCCCAGTGCCGGGGCGAATGCCCCCATGGTTGTGAAGATTTCCGCACCCAGTTGGTGCCTGTTTTTGATGAAATCCAGTTCCGTGTCCATGATGTCCCTGATTTCGTTCGGTTCCAGACCGTCAATGGAGAGTTGTACCCCCTTTATTAGGAAAACGTCCTTGACTTGTTTTAACTCGCTCTCCAGGGCCAGAATGCCTTCCTTGCGGGATTTATGCGCAAAGTTCATGAATATTTTAATGAGATCGTTGCTGACGATTTTCCTCGTAAAAAGGGCTTTTTTTACGACGCTGAAGACCCCGAACACCTCTTTCAAGGGATAGTTGATCATGGTTGCCCCGAGCGTACCGCCCGCCACGATCATGAGAGCTTGGATATTGATAAACAGCTGAATCCCACCCCCCATGAAAATGGCAAGAAAAACGAGACCAAAGGCGGAAATCACGCCCAGGACCGTGGCAATATCCATAAACCCTCCATATGCTTACTCAAAAAAGGTCTTATTCCACCTGGAAATAGAGCAACCTTTGTGCCATTTTCAGGGCGATGGAAAACTATTTAATAATATGGTGAATATTCAATGATTTTAATAGGATATGGACAGTCAGGCCGGGTTGGATGGATCATTCAGAGGAGGGGACGAAAAAGAATGGGGTGGACGTCAAGATCTTGACGTCCACCCCATCTCACATTACCTCTTTAGGTTA
>JAQYVK010000083.1 GCA_030145585.1 Desulfatiglandales bacterium
CTTCATTTACTTTCTAATACAGTTTTTAATCATAAATCCCGAAATTGGGAAAAAGCCATTTTTCGGCTGAATCCCACTCAACCTTGAAAGCCCACTCATTGTTTTATTACACATTCAAAATGCATCACCTCAATGAATGAGACTTAAACCATGCCGACAGGGTTCAGCGGTCTTGAAATTGCCCTGGGCGATAGCATAGATGACATACGAGGAGAAAAGAGGGTAGGGCGCCTGAAAAGCTGAAACGGCACTTCAGGGAGTGAGGAATTTGGATTTATTCTTGAGATGATTTTGGGAACATTGATGGAAATCAATGATTTGCTGTGTGAGAATCTATGTGAGAAAAACTTTCCAAAATCTGCTAAAAGGTGGGAAATCTACTAAAAACGGAAAAAATGAAATCCTATGATTTCAATAAGTTGCGTTATTTGAGGAGGTTAAGAAGCTCGGGGTCATTGACTCAAAATCCAGTGGACCTTGTGTCCGTGTCGGTTCGAGTCCGACCTCCGGCACCAGAGCTATTTAAGGGATTTGGCGATTTTGCCGGATCCCTTTTTTTATTCCCAGCGGAAGGTTGAATTTCCTTGACCCTGAATGTCCTAATTTCTTATATTCTTCGCAGGAAAAGGGAATTGAAATTTTCGAAGAAAAAACCATGAAAACAAAAGGACTATTCGGGCTTGTAGGGGCGCTGGTTCTGGTAGGCGTTATCCTCTATATGAGTGGGGTTTTTACCTCGAGAAAAATCAAACCTGGGCAGGTTGTGAATGTAAAACGTCCCGAGTTTGTCCCTTCGCAGACCGCAGAGGCCCAAAAAAGAGACATCACGGAGATCTACGAAGCCGTCGGCACGATCAGACCCCGAACAGAGACCAAGGTTGGAGCCCAGGTTACCGGAAAAGTCCGTGAGATCAGGGTAAAGGCAGGGGATGCCGTCACAAGGGGCACCACCCTGATCATTCTGGATGACCGACAATTTGCTACCCGACTGGAACGCGCACAACAGGGTCTGAGATCAGCCAAGGCTGCCCGGGAAGAGGCACGACAAGTGGTGGCCGCAGCAGAGGCGGCGCACACCAAAGTGGAATTACAATATAAACGCTTCGAAAAATTGTTTCAGGACAAGGTGGTGGCGTCCAGTGAATTAGAACAGGCGCGGGCCGATTTCCTGCTGGCCCAAGCCAAAATGAATCAGGCGGAGGACGGCCTTGAGGGGGCGGTGGCGGGGGTGCGTCAGGCACAGAAGTTTGTCGAGGAGGCCCAGATCACAAAGAACTATACCATCATCAAGGCCTCTGAAGATGGGGAGGTCGTCAAGCGTCTCATTGAACCGGGTGATCTGGCCGTGCCGGGGAAACCTTTACTCATTTTACAGACTGCCGGTTCTCTTCGCCTCGAAGCCTATGTCCGAGAAGGCCTGATCAGTAAAGTCCAACCCGGGATAGAACTCCCCGTATCCATAGACTCGCTAGAAAAGACGGTCAAAGGCGTGGTCGAGGAAGTGATCCCTTCGGCGGACCCCATGACCCGCACCTTTCTCGTAAAAGTCGGTCTCCCCAAGGTGATTGGCGCATATCCCGGCATGTTTTGCCGGCTATTGGTTCCCTCCGGCACACGCCGGGCCGTTCTCATTCCAGCGGCCGCTCTGCGCAGGGTCGGCCAGCTTGAAACGGTGATGGTCAAAGAGGGACAGACCTGGAAGATGATATATGTTAGAACCGGTCGGTCCCATGACGACCTTATAGAGGTTCTCTCCGGCCTTCAAGGAAACGAGACCGTGGCGTTATTCGGTGATAATAATGGTTAGCGAGGACGTCCCCGACGGCATCATTCCCAAGATTGTTCACGCCTTTCTCTCTTCTCGGCTCTCCATCCTTTTTATTATCCTTGCCCTTTGTCTGGGTGCAGCAGCCGTTTTGATCACCCCCCGTGAAGAGGAACCTCAGATCGTCGTTCCCATGGCGGATGTCCATGTGCAAGCCCCGGGGGCGAGCGCCGAGGAGGTAGAAAAACTGGTCACGACGCCCCTTGAGCGGTTGCTCTGGCAGATTGATGGGGTTGAGTATGTCTATTCCATTTCGAGGCGTGATGAGGCCCTGGTCACGGTTCGTTTTTTCGTGGGAGAAGACAGAGAACGTTCCCTCGTCAAACTACACAATGCGATCACCATGCATCAGGATCTTGTCCCATCTATTGTGCAAGGATGGTTGATCAAACCGGTGGAAATAGACGACGTTCCCATTGTCAATCTCACCCTTTGGTCTGAAATCTATGGGGACCATGAGCTGCGCCGGATTGCCGAAGAGTTATTCGCACACCTCTCCCAGTTGGAAAATATCTCTGGTATAACTCTGACCGGGGGCCGCTCAAGGGAGATCAGGGTTGAGCTCCTGCCTGATCGTATGGTGGGATATCATGTCACCCCATTGGAAGTGAGCCGGGCCCTTAAAGGTGCAGACATCTCCGTCACTGCGGGCTCATACCATCAACGAAACAGGGAGACCCTCGTCCGAAGTGATCTATTTCTTGACTCGGCACTCGATGTCTCCAATGTGGTGGTGGGTGTATTCAATGGACGTCCCGTATATCTACGCGACGTGGCTCACGTCTCCGACACCCCGGAGGAAGCGGCTGTCTACTCCAGGATCGGTTTTTCAGACCGGTATCTTCGCGAACAGGGTTCGAAGTCGGAAGAGGCGGTATACCCGGCGGTTACCTTGGCGCTGGCCAAGAAAAAGGGGACCAATGCCGTGGAGGTATCGAGGGACATCATAGAAAAAGTGCGCACATTGGAAGTGCAATTGCTCCCCCACGGCGTGAATGTGGAGGTCACAAGGAACTATGGTAAGACGGCACAGGATAAAGTGAACAACCTTTTGGGTTCCCTTATCTTCGCCGTTCTGACCGTCGTCGGGCTCCTGGCCTTCACCCTCGGTTGGAGAGAAGCCCTCGTAGTGGGAATGGCCGTACCATTGAGTTTTGCACTTGCATTATTCATGAATAACTTGTTCGGATATACCATCAACCGAGTCACTATGTTTGCGCTCATTCTCTCCCTTGGGCTGGTAGTGGATGACCCCATCACCAATGTAGACAACATACAGCGCCATATCCTCATGGGTAAGAAATGTTACATAGACGCGACGTTGAGCGCCGTTTCCGAAGTCCTGCCGCCTGTCATTATGTCCACCCTCGCCATTATCATTTCCTTCGCCCCTATGTTTTTTATCACGGGTATGATGGGACCCTATATGGAACCGATGGCCGTCAATGTACCCTTGACTGTGATTTTTTCCACGTTAGCCGCCCTGACTGTGGTCCCCTGGCTTTCCTACAAACTTCTCCGGAGATATGGAGGGAGATCGAAGAATGTGCCAAATAGGATAGGTCGGCATTACCACGCCGTGGTGTCGCCTTTTCTCGGTTCTCCAAAAAAAACAGTCGCTCTTATCCTTGCCATCCTGCTACTTTTGATGGGTTCGATTCTCCTGGCTGTCTTTCGCCAGGTCCCGTTTAAGATGCTGCCGTTCGACAACAAAAATGAATTCCAAGTTTTAATTGATCTGCCGGAGGGAACGACCTTAGAGGGGACGGATCGAGTCGTGAAGACTTTCGAGAGCTATTTGCGTCAGGTTCCGGAGGTGAAGAATTATATCTCCTTTACCGGGACGGCATCTCCAATGGATTTCAACGGGATGGTTCGGCATTATTATCTGCGTCAGGGAGAGAATCTGGCCGATATCCGAGTCAACCTTGCGGACAAGAAGCGCAGGGAATTCCAGAGCCATGCTGTGGTTCTGAGGCTTCGGAAAGACTTGGAAAAGATTGCGGAAGAAAACGACGTCAACATGAAGATCGTAGAGGTCCCGCCTGGGCCACCGGTGATTTCCACCCTCACGGCCGAGTCCTACGGCCCTCCTGATCTGCCTTATGAAAGACTCATCATGGGTGGGGATGCAATAGCAGAGATCATGCAAGGAGAGCCCTTTGTAATGGATATTGATACCTCCGCCGAAGACTATCGGGAGGTCGTAAATTTTCAACTGGACAAGGAAAAGGCGGCTCTCCACAACGTTTCCTCGGAGGATGTAACCAAAATTCTACGTCTGAGTCTTTCAGGAGAATCACCTGCAAATGTCCATGAAGAGGGAGAACGCCAACCGTTGCCAGTGAGGCTCATACTCCCGCGTATTGCTCGTTCCTCTAACGCGGCACTTTCTGATATCCCTTTGAAGAGTGCTACCGGAGAAATCGTCCAATTGGCGGAACTGGGAGATTTCGTCCCCATGGCCCAAGAGCAGCCCATCTATCACAAAAATCTCAGACGCGTCGTGTTTGTCTATGGCGAGATGGCCGGTTCCTCCCCGGTGGAAGCGGTCTTAAATATCAAGAGGAAATTGGAAAAGGACCCATTACCCGACAACATCGAAGCGGAGTGGGCCGGAGAAGGGGAGTGGAAGATTACTGTGCGCGTGTTTCGGGATCTGGGAATCGCTTATGCCGCCTCTCTGATGGGCATCTTTATTCTCCTGGTTATCCAAACCAGATCCTTTGGTATGTCGGGCCTGATCATGACCTCAATTCCCCTGACGATCCTTGGCATCATGCCCGGATTCTGGCTTTTAAACCTGGCATTCACTGCCCCGGTCGACGGCTTTCAGAATCCTATTTTTTTTACAGCCACAAGCATGATCGGGATGATTGCTTTGGGTGGCATCGTCATCCGGAATTCTCTGATCCTCATTGAATTCATACAGGGTGCTACAAAAAAGGGTTTGGACCTTAAGGAAGCCATCTTACAGAGCGGGGCGGTTCGGCTTCGGCCAATCCTGCTCACGGCGGGAACGACCGCACTAGGTGTCTGGCCCATACTTCTGGACCCGATTTTTTCCGGTCTGGCATGGGCACTCATATTCGGGCTTTTCGCCTCGACCGCATTTACACTCCTGCTCGTTCCGGTCGCCTATTATTGGTTGTTTAGAAATAGAGGGGTCGAGGATTCAAGGATTCAAGGGTTCGAGTGATAATAAAAACGAATATTGAATATCGAACAAGGAATTGAACCCGCCACAGTGACGGCGGGTAAATATCGAAGGGGAAAAACTTAATAATTCGACAGTCCTTGATCGATATTCGTCTTTGTGTTCCACAGTTATTTGTTGAAAAGGATACATCCTACATAAGAGACTGTGTTTTTTCCGTTGTGATAGGGTATGCCGCATCCTTTCAACAGGTTTCCTACATCGATCCCGTATGATTCTACTGAGGCCATCGCTTTGTCAGGGAAAAGGCACTCCTTTCCGTCAACATAGGTGCATTTTTTGCAAACTTTGCATGGACCGACGCCTAAAGGAAGAACCTCCTTGATGCCGGTTCTATCAATCATATGGTGTTGGACACTTCTGGCGACCTTTTCATGGATCCCAGCGGCGTCTTTCATCCCTTCAAAATCAAAGCGTTTAGAAAGCTTGTAAACGGTCTGAAAGACAAGACCCCATTTGTATCTGCTGGCCTTTTCTTTCAGATCCTCGAAAGCCCCGACTGCAGGAGGACACATCCAATTCTTGTCATAATGCCCGCATTTGTTCTGGGCACAGAGTTGTCTGAACTCCTTTGAATATTTGATAACGGATGCATCAATCAGAGATGCATTCGTCACGTTCAAGGTTTTCACCTCATCTACCAGGTGATCAAAAGATATTTTCATATAATCAATCCGACTTTTCTATTTTAGTGGGTGAAAGCGCTTTTAAGGACTGAAGTATAAGAGACTTGCTTATGGGTGTCAAATAAAAGACCGGTATCCGGTATAAGGTATACGGTGTAAGGTCTAAAATGCAGGATAATTTCGGGATGTAAATCCTGTTTACAATTATTTTTCTGTGTATCATAATTAGAAGCCATCTCAAAAATGCTAAATGGCCCGATCTCGGTGTCCGGCTGTTCTGCTGAAAGCTGCTTTCAGCAGAACAGCTTAGATGAATTCCCGACCGGTGGTCGAGAATTCATCACGGCTTTGCGCCGTCCCCTCCGGGGCGTAGGCCCTACGGGCCGGAGGCTTGACTTCGAACTATTTTTCTATTTTTTGAGATAGCTTCTAACGACTTTGAAATGAGAAACTGGGGCGTTTTGGTTTGAAAATCCCGGGCGATGGTGTTATAGAAACTCAAGGTTTCAGGTCCTATTCGGACGTGGAAATGATTGAACATACTGGAATGAGGAGAGAAATTATTTGTGGGGGGGAATAATCATGGCGAAAAAGCTTTGGCAGCCTTCGGATGAGCGTATCAAGAGTACAAATATGTATCGTTTCATGGGTGTTATTAATGAAAAATATGACAAGAATTTCTCTGAATATGGCGCCCTTTACCAGTGGTCTATAGATAATATCCCGGAATTTTGGGAGTCCTTGTGGGACTTTGTAGAAGTTAAAGCATCAAAACCCTATGATCAGGTCATTGACGATGTCAACAAGATGCCCGGCACCAAATGGTTTTCAGGGGCCAGGCTCAATTTTGCGGAAAATCTCCTCCGTTTTAGAGATGACCAAGTGGCCCTCATCTTCAAGGGGGAGGCTAATGATTCGGTCTCAATGACTTATGAGGTCCTTTATGACGAGGTGGCCCGGGTTGCCAAATCTCTGAAAGAGGCGGGTGTAGAGGTTGGAGACCGCGTGGCAGGCTTCATACCGAACATGCCCGAAGCGATCATAGGCATGCTTGCCGCCACGAGCCTGGGTGCGATCTGGTCGTCCTGCTCGCCTGATTTTGGAATCAAAGGTGTGCTGGACCGTTTTGGACAAATCAAGCCGAAAGTGTTGTTTACGGCGGATGGATATTTTTTCAAGGGAAAAGCTTTCGATTCCCTATCACGGGTTTCTCAAATTCTGGATGACCTGCCTTCTATCGAAAAGGTGGTGGTGGTTCCCTATACTTCAACAGAGCCCGATATCAGCCAGGTCACCAAAGCTGTCCAGTACAATGATTTTAAATCACCGGACAAGGGTCTTGAGATCCAATTTGAACAACTGCCCTCCGATCACCCCCTCTATATCATGTTCACTTCAGGCACCACAGGCCTTCCTAAATGCATGGTTCAGAGTGCAGGAGGGATACTGGTCCACCATTTGAAAGAACTTATCCTGCACACCGACTTGAAACGGGAGGACACCATCTTCTATTTTTCGACCTGCGGGTGGATGATGTGGAACTGGCTGGTGAGCTCTTTGGCGGTGGGCGCAAAGTTGATCCTATTTGACGGCAATCCTTTCCATCCTGACCCGGGAGCCTTGTGGAAAATGGCCCAGGATGAAAACATGACCGTATTCGGGACCAGCGCCGGTTACATTGCGGCGCTCCAAAATGCGGAAGTGAAGCCGGGAGAGGCGTACGACCTCTCCAATCTGAGGGCTGTTCTTTCAACAGGGTCGCCCCTTTCTGTAGAAGGTTTCGAATATATTTACGGGGAAGTGAAGGAGGACCTTCAGCTGGCTTCCATTTCGGGTGGATCGGACATCAATGGGTGTTTTGCCCTTGGCAACCCGATGGGGCCTGTCTACGCGGGAGAACTGCAATGCAGAGGGCTCGCCATGAAAGTTGAGGCCTTTGATGAGAAGGGCAAGGCGGTTCTTGATAGACAAGGTGAGTTGGTCTGTACGGCCCCGTCACCTTCCATGCCCATATATTTCTGGGAAGACCCGGAAAACAAAAAATACCATGCCGCTTATTTTGATGTTTATCCCAATATCTGGCGCCATGGGGACTTCATTGAAATCAACGAGCGGGGGGGTGTGGTGATTTACGGCCGTTCAGACGCTACCCTGAATCCCGGGGGCGTCCGAATCGGGACCGCCGAGATATACCGCCAGGTGGAGCAGCTTGAAGAAATCGAGGACAGTCTGGTGGTGGGTCAAGATTGGAAGGGCGATGTCAGGGTGGTCCTTTTCGTGAAGATGGCTGAAGGGTCTGATTTGACGGATGAAGTCAAAAAGAAAATTGTTCAATCCGTTAGGGCCAATGCATCCCCGCGCCATGTCCCTGCCAAGATCTTGGCAGTTCCTGAAATCATTTACACCCTCAACATGAAAAAAGTGGAGCTGGCTGTGAAAAAGGTCATCCAGGGCCAGGAAATACTGAACAAGGATGCACTCATGAATCCGGAAGCCCTTGATTTTTATGCGAACATCGAGGAACTCCAAGAGGATTGATGAATACATGTTCCAAACGCCGATTTCACCGAGTCTAATGCACGGCGCTTTATTCTTCGCTATTGCTATTTAGCAGCGTGGCGCAGGGCGCAGGGCTCAAGGCTCAGGGGAAACGAGATTCATCTTTTAACTTACGCCATGAGCCCTATGCCTTGAGCCCCTGGTCGCCTCTGAGAAATTTGAATGCATAAAAAAACAATGAACAAAGTCAAAGATAGTAATGACTGGCATACTGCCCTGTTCCCTCATTCTTATCTGAGGGAACAGGACATCAAAAAGATCTTCCCGTTATTGGGGCCCATCACTATTTGTCAACCATGGTTCATGGTTCCTCCTGACTTTATGTCCCAAAAAGATTATGAGGGTGTGGTCAGGGTTTTGAATCCTCCGTCCCATCTGAAACCTGAAGAAGACTTCAAGGGGCTTCTCGCCGAATACAAGACCTGGATTAAACATAATCGAGGCAAGAGCAGTGCTTCATTTTACAAGGTCAGCCACGAGAAAAGACCCGCCGAGAATAACACGTGGGAGATCCGGGAGGCTCTTCGAGGGTCGACGAAAGCCCATTCAAGGTCGGCCCACGCCCTACACGGGTCTTCACATACCTTAAGCAGACCTGCAGAAGATCAGCCAAATCGGGGAGAGCG
>JAQYVK010000084.1 GCA_030145585.1 Desulfatiglandales bacterium
AGGGGTCTGCGGGATGAGCATTTTTTCTCAGCTTGATTGGAAATACCTAAATCGATAGGAACCCTTCCCTGAGGTTAGGATTCTTCAGGTCTTTGGGATCTCGTTACAGAGGGCAGAAGAACTCCCGACCTATGGTCGGGAGTTCTTCACTTCGAAATTTGTTATTCCTTGTTTGATATTCTGCGGTTCTAATTAGTATGTCCTTGACCTCGAACTATTTTTCTATTTTTGAGATGACTTCTAATATAGGAGAAGTTTACGGTTAAAGTTGTATGGTTTTTGGGGAGCCTTGCATCTGGAACTTTTACTGTGACGTCGTTTTATGTTTTAGAAGTTTTTTTATGGGTTTTTTATTTTACTCTATGCGCTTATCGCTTTGCGCTTTGCGAATATCTGTTCACCGTTTTTTAATGGCGATACCTATGATCCCGGCTTTTTTGACTTCCCGGGTTTTGTTGAGGGGAATTCCAGCGTCCTTCAGGGCGTCCCTGAGGTCATGGCTGAAGAACCGATCTTCCTTGGGATGGAGGAGGATGTGCTTGGTGATAATGTTTTGGTATAGGGTTGGATAGAGCTCTTCAATAAAATAGTGGCCTCCTGAATTCAGAACGCGTGCGATTTCCCTCACCGCACCGCGCCAATCGGGTACATGATGCAGGACACCAAAGCCGAAGACAGCGTCCAGAGCGTTGTCTTTGAAAGGAAGGTGAACGACATCTCCCACAGAAAGGGATATCCTCTCTTCATCCCCCCCCAAGAGACGGGCCTTTGCCTTCAACACCATCCTGACATCCAAATCGAGGGCATGAAGCAATGAGGGCCGAAAGGACTCATTTATGAGGTGCGCCCCGGCGCCATGGCCGCATCCCACTTCAAGGACTTTTGCTCCCTCTACCAATGACTGTGTGTTCTTCATCCAACGGAGTTCAAGTCTTTGTTTAAGGACCTGTGTCGGACTGTTGACGACCCATCTTTCGGCCCAATTTAGTTTCATCGCAGGAGTTCCGTTGTTGCCATCCCATCAGTCTCCTTTTTTTGCCAAATGGATGACGGCAATGCCGTTGGTCAATCTCCGATAAGTCACCTGAGAAAAACCGACTCTCTTCAACATGCCGGTCAACTCTTCCGGTGAGGAAAACATCTTGATTGACTCCGGCAGATAGGTGTAGGCCTGCCTGGAGCCGACAATAAGTTCTCCTAAAAGGGGCATAATGTGAAAGGAGTAAAAGTTATAGAGCCAGCGGAAGAGGGGGGCTGTTGGTTGCGAGAACTCCAGGCACATGAGCGTTCCCGAGGGTTTCAGAACGCGATACATCTCAGAGAACCCCTTTTCTATGTGAGTCAAATTTCGGATCCCAAACCCTACCATGGCGGCATCAAAAGAGCAGGCTTCAAAAGAGATTTCTTCAGCATCCCCTTCGACGTAATGAATAATCTTACCTTGGGGTAATTTTAATGCCTTTGGTCTGCCCATCAGCATCATAGATCGGTTGATATCGTACAACACAACCCGACCGGTTGGCCCCACAGCCTTTGCCGCAGAGCGGGTAAGGTCCCCTGTGCCGCCACACACATCTATGACTTCGTGACCTTCCCTAAAATTTAACATCTTGATGGCGGTTCGTTTCCAAAGATAATGAATGCCAAAACTGAGAAGGGTGTTCATCATGTCGTATTTCTTGGCCACAATATCGAAATGCCGAAGGACCCGTTTGACCTTCTCTTTTTCAGGAACCTCACTGTATCCAAACTGGGCCGTCTTTTCCTGACCCGATCGGTCATCCGGCAATGTCGCGTTTCTATTATCGGGTTCTTTATGTTGAGTGCTCTGTATCATGATCATCTCTTATTGCGTTAATAGCGATTTATGCCATGAATATAACAGAAGCGGAAAGAAGTATCCAGATTATAAAAAACTGATTCTGGATCCTGGATGCCGGATGCTGGATAATGGAATAAACAACGGACATAGACAAAATCATATACCAAGATCCGGTGACCAGCATCCAGCATCACTTGAAATTGGCATATATTCTTTCGTAAAAATCCTTGATCGTGTAAAAGGTATGGCTTATGGTAACCCTGTTTAAATATTGTGGCTTAGGAGGTTTATATTCATGTGGAAGATCTTAAAAATTAATGGCAATAGGCATAGCAACCTTTCATACGGCCTTTTTGTCCTGCTGTTCATTTCAGTCCCATTTTTAGGCCCGAAGGTTGATGCAGAGATGAAGTCACGGGATCTAAAGAATTGTAATATTCAAGAGGGATCATGTACCATGGACCTCTTGGGTCACAAGGTTACCCTTGATATCCATCCGAAACCGGTCAAGGCTATGAACGATCTCACGTTCCGAGTGACCCTAACCGGTGAGCCACTTTCCTCATCCCCCCATATTGATCTGGGGATGCCGGGGATGAAAATGGGGCCCAACCGGGTGGTTCTGAAAGAGGTGGGTAAGGGCATCTATGAAGGCGTTGGCGTCATCGTCAGGTGTTCGAGCGGCCGAAGAACTTGGAGGGCAACGATCACGTTTTCCGATTTGGGAGAGGTGAAATTTATCTTCGATGTCATTTATTGATTCGGTTCTTCTCCCAATTAGTTGGGAGAAAGGGGTCCAGGATCCAAGGGTTCAAGGATCCAAGTGGTTGTTTTCTGATGAGTCCATCAGGCTTTAAGCAGTTTTCTAATGGCTTGAGGTTTATCCTTTCTTCAATTAAAAATGGGATTTTAAATGGAACTCGCACCTTCAAGGAAGAGTGTATCTGCATTTCACGTTCAAGGTTCTGAAGAGAACTCTATCAGTACACTTGACCCCTCGAATCCTTGAACCCTTGAATCCTTTAGACCGCGATTTTACTCGATTCCATAACTACTTGAGCCTAATGGTTTAATACATCAACCAACTCTTTTGGAGATGATCCATTAATTCTCTGTATCCCATCTTTTTTATAACGGGCCTCACTGTCGGTTTTGGGCACTGTATAGGCATGTGTGGTCCTATCGTTGTTTCCTTTTCTCTCCATTTGAAGGACCGAAACGTCATCGTTCCACACCTGCTCTACAATATTGGTAGGATAGGGACCTACACCATTCTCGGAGGAATCCTTGGAATAACAGGCTCATTTACCGGTTTCATCTCGAACATTGTGGCTCTGCAGAAGGGTGTGATGATCTTTGCAGGCCTTGTTATCGTTGGTATGGGATTGGCCATGAGCGGGTGGATCCCGTTAAAGACTATTTTTGCAGACTACCGTCCTGAGGGATTGATCTCTAAGTGGTTTCAAAGGTTGTCGACGTATAAATCCTCCGTTATTTATTTACCTCTTGGCCTCCTGCTCGGGCTTCTTCCCTGTGGTCCAGTCTATACGGCCCTTATTGCGGCAGCGAGGGTAGGGATGGAGGGGACAGGCCCCTGGCAAGGTCTCTTTGCAGGTATGGGTCTTATGCTCTCATTCGGCCTTGGGACCATTCCGTCCCTTCTGATTGTTGGAAGATTGACCAGTTTCGACTGGTTCAGATCACGGCAGGTTATTATTAAGGTCAGTTCATTGTTAATGGTCTTTGTGGGGATCTATTTTGTGGTCAAAGGCATACGATACTAAAGGATAGGATTCGAGGCCCGCCAAAGAAATGGCCGGTAAAATTCAAGGATTCAAGGAGTCAAGGTTTCGTTATGAATTCACTTGAATCCTTGACCCCTCGAACCCTTGAATCCTTCTTTACAAGTAGGAGGGTATTTCCGATTACGCTGAGGCTGCTCAGGATCATGGCTGACACGGCGATGAGAGGATTTAACAGGCCACTCATGGCTATTGGGATGCTGATAAGGTTATAGGAGAAAGAAAAGATCAAATTCTGGTAGACTTTTCTCTTCACCCTTCTTGCAAGATCCAGGAAATCCAAGATCTGGGTGGGATCCCCCCTCATCAAGGTGATGTCAGCAGCCTCTTTGCCCAGATGGCTGCCTGCATAGACGGCGATGGCGAGATCCGCCTGGATAAGGGCGGGGGCATCATTGATCCCGTCACCGACCATAGCGATCCGGTGCTTACCTTTCTCCTGAAGAGCTTCGATAAAAGTAGCCTTTTCATGAGGCAGTTTCCCGCCGTAGGCTTCCTCGATTCCGATCTTTTCACCAATAGCTTTTGTAGTGATCTCACCATCCCCGGAGACCAGGGCGAGACGATGTCCCATGGCCTGTAATTGTTTCATGGTTGTCGGGGTGCCTTGCCTGATTCTATCTCCAAATACAAAAATCCCACAGGGCTTCTCACCTTGGCTCATGAAGACAAAGGAATGTTCAGGATTGTCATCCTGCATATCTTTTAAAGGCCAAGCACCTGAAGTCACCAATTCCTTTGTCATAAAGGCCCTTGAGCCGATTCTGACTTCCTCGTTTCCAATCCAACCGGATAAGCCATTTTCAAAGGCCATTATTTTATCCACCTGAACCGGCTCTAATTCCTGTTTTTCTGCTGATCTCTTTATTTCGTTGGCGATATAGTGTTCTGAAGTATTTTCGAGGGAAAAGGCCACAGACAGTATCCTCTTTTCGGTGAACGGATGGCATGGCATGATCTCTTGCAATGCCCATTTCCCCTCGGTAACGGTTCCTGTCTTATCCAGGACAAAGGTCGTCACTTTTTCCACCCGTTCAAAGGAAGAAAAGTCACGGACCAGGATGCCTTTCCTGCCAGCCAGTGAAACACCCGCAACACGGGCCAAGGGAATGGCTATGCCCAGGCTGCATGGACAGGCAATGACCATGACCGTGATGGCCCTTAAGAGGGCTGTGTCATATGGCAGGTCGGCGAGAAGACAACCCGCCGCCGTTCCCGTGGCCAGGATAATGATGACCGGTACAAACCACCTTAAGAGGCGGTCGGTTGTCCCTTCCAAACGCGTCTTTTGTCCTAAGGCCTTTTCCATGATTTGAATCATCTGGCCCAGGGTGGATTCTTCCCCCACACCTTCGGCCCTGACCTTGAACATCCCCCGAATGACTCTTGAACCGCTTCGTACCTGGTCACCCTCTTTTTTCTCTAAGGGAAGGGCTTCTCCTGTCAGAGAGGATTCATCTACAGTACCGCTCCCTTCTAAAACCATGCCGTCGGCGGATAGTGCTTCGCCCTCTACTACTACAAAAAGGTCTCCCTTTCGCAAGTGTTGGATGGAAACATATCGCCCTCCAGGATCGTCTTTAGAGCAGAGCTTTACTTTTGTGGGGAGGAGGGAAAAAAAGTCTGCCAGAGTTTCCTGGACTTCTCCTTTTGCTCTTCCTTCAAGAGCTTTGCCCAAAAGAACGAGGGCGATCAGCATAGAAGCACTGTCAAAATAGAGGTGGATGCTTCCTGAGAACAGGTTAAAAGTGCTGTACAGATAGGCACTGAAGGCCCCGATAGTGATCAACGTTTCCATGCTGAAAGCAGCGATTGAGAGGCCGGCCCAGGCCCTTCGGTAGATGTTTCGACCGCCATAAAGCAGCACAATACTAGCCATGATGAATATGGGCCAGGAAAGCAAGAGGATCGTGTCCCGATCGAACTCCCTGAAAAAACCTGAATAGAGGCTGATGGAGAGCATCATCACGTTCACGGTAAGAAAGGCGGTGATAACAAACCGGATGAATTCCCGTTTTCTCTCTTGGGATGCCGATTCATCGCCTTGAACGGATGCCTTGTATCCCAGGTGGTCTATCGTTTTGATAATCTTGGAGGGAGATGTGATAAGCGGATCATATTCGCAACGAAGCCTGTCCGTCGAAAAGTTACAGCTTGCGCCCAAAACACCCGAACTTTTTTTCAGGACCTCTTCAATGACCCAGGCACAGGCCGGGCACCACATTTGACCTATTCTCAGGTTAAGGGCCAGGGCATCCTCATCCCTTGCTTCAATTGGAATTTCACGATCCTTCGGTGTGGTAATAAGGGGCTCTGTGTCTGATGAGGAAACTCGGATATCTTGTTCCAGATCGGCCTCGGAGCTGGGGATGATACCCATTTCCCGGCATTTTTTGAAGAGTTCAGTTTCCTTGAATGAGGCGGGATCCGGCGAGCCAGACGCTTCAGAAAGCATATTGAAGACCTGCCTGCACCCCATACAGCAAAAATGGAATGACTTTCCAGAAACCTCAGAAGAGACTGCTCGGCCACGAATGGGAAGACCGCACAGGTCACAGGTGCTTGTGACAGGGTTCATTTTATTTTCGGGGGCCGAGAGATTTCAGGTAGGCAATGATGCGCCACCTGTCGAGCACGTCGATCGTGGAGGCGAGGGGAGGCTGCCTTCCATTGGGCGTCCCGTAGCTGATCGATTGAAAGAGTTCACCTTCAGGAAGGGCCAGGACTTTCAGGCTTCTTAAGTCTGTTGGAAGGGGATGGAAGCTCTGACCGACCGTTCCGTTTCCGTCGTGGTCTTTTCCGTGACACTGGGCGCAATAGGTGAGATAGAGGGCCTTTCCCTGTTCGATACCGGCCGGATTGTTTTTCTGTAATGGAGACCTTATTTCACTCCCCAATGAGATCCTGGTGAGAGCCTCACCTCCCGTGAAAGGCACCACTCCTCTCTCCATCTTCATGGGGGTCTCCTCAAGGGGCTTGACCGCGGGGGTCTCCCACATACGGCCGTAACGAAAGTTGTTGTCATAATAAAGGAGACCCTCGTATACCACAAAGAGGATGATGATCAAGATGATAGCGGCGACCGCGTATTTTTTCATCTATTCCCCCTTGTCCCCTTTGACATGCTGAGGATGAGGCAAGAGATCGTACACCGCATAAGGCGATTGACCGGGAACATCCGCCACCGGCCGAAAGTCCCAGTCCGGCTGACCTTTGTCACCTACGAAAAAAAAGGTAAATGTGCTGAATAGCAGAAACCATAGGAGCAGGGCCCCGATGAAAATCCATGTCGCAAAGACCGATTCTGTTTTATTCCCCATTTATATCTTGACCCCCAGGTGTCCGATGCCGAAGGCATATAAAAAAGCCCACAAGAGAAAGCCGATGATCAATAGGATCAGGGCCAGAGGAAAGGGAGAATTTCTCGCCTCGATCCCTTCGGGATATTGATGCACCACATTTCTTTCCCTCTCTTCGGAATCTTTTTTATGAAAATGGGCCCGCGACATCGCTAAAATAAAGAAGATGATGAAGATCAGGGTCGGGAACACAAAAAGAACGACATCCCTGATACCCACGAGTTCGAAGAAACGCATAATAACTCCTTTTATAAATACCCTCCACAAGCAATCACAGACGGTCGGCACTTTCCGGCGATCCTGCCCCCTTCTATTTCAAGGTTTCAGGCCGGAATATTTCAACGCTGTTCCGGTTCTTCCCTCTCCGCCAGAAGGGGAAGAAACCGGGCCCGCTGCTGGTCCCGAAACTGTCCGTTTTTAAGGGCCCAGAAAAAGAGGCAGAGGCTAATGATAAAGCCCGTTATCATGTATAGAACAAAAAATAAATAAATCATCATACTTTCCCCGTTTTCAATTTAGGATGGTTAACCCTTACACCTTATACCTTGTACCTTACACCTTTTCTTTATTATACCTTATACCATACACCGTTCCTTTATTTAGTGACCTCGTCAACCGGCTCATAAGACGCGTCAATGCCCCGCGGTTCTTTATTTGCATCACTCTGACCGATAAAATATTCGGCCACATAATTTCCCACGTCCCAGATT
>JAQYVK010000085.1 GCA_030145585.1 Desulfatiglandales bacterium
GTAAGGAATAATGCAAGGGAAGTCAAATATAAATAAAGGCGAGTGGCGCAGGGCGCAGGGCACAGGGCGCATGGCGATTAGAGGAGAGACTTTTTTTACCTTTAATAGAGGCCAGGAATTATGGGAAACCATTTGATTTTATTGGGAAATTTTTATGGTAGTCATTGTTCGAAATAGGTTCCGATTGGCCCTTTTACTCTAATTTGCCAGAATGCCCCGCCCCATCGAAGATCCCGCATGGCGGGGGAAGAGCGGGGAGAACCCTCGTGCTTTGTACGAGACTGAATGGTTCCTTTTAAGTTCCCCTCCCTTGATGGGAGGTGCTGACTGTAGATGCTTAATTTCTTACAGTCAGCCGCTGACTGTAGATGCTCAATTTCTTACAGTCAGCCGGGGAGGGTGGAAAAGACAGGTATCACCCCCACCTTAATCCTCCCCCATCAAGGGGGAGGAGAAGGTTTGGTGTTTGAACGAGATGCCCCGTGCGGGAGCGCGGGGAGGCTTCACTAAACATAGGGTCCATTTTGGGCAAGGTGGATTTTTTTATCCTCACGGTTGTTTTTATATTGACCTGTAGAATTCATATTGATAAAATTTAGTTCTAAATCAGGCTAAGAGACGAATAAAGCGAAGTTGTTTATTGGTTATCTGCTCAGGGCAGGGCCTTTAACCTTTGATTACACCGAGCGGCCTGAGACGTACAACCTTAATGGCGAGGCCTGCTTTGTCAACCACTTTAACCACCTGGGATACATCCTTATAGGCCTCGGGAATTTCTTCCTTAAGTGTTTTTTTACCCCTGGATTGTACAAAGATTCCTTGGTCCTCCAGTTCACGACTTATGGAGCGCCCTTTTGCCTTTTTGATGGCCTGAGTTCGGCTTAGGACACGGCCAGCTCCATGGCAGCTAGAGCCAAAACTTTTTTCCATGGCTCCCTGTGCGCCGGCAAGAACATAAGAATATGTCCCCATGTCCCCGGGGATGAGGACCGGTTGACCAGCACGACGATAGATCTCAGGCACCATCTCGTGCCCTGGTGGTAATGCGCGAGTGGCTCCTTTCCTGTGGACACAGAGAGATGTCTCTTGTCCATTCACTTTATGACGCTCTTTTTTGGCAATATTATGACATACATCATAAAGGAGATCCATCCCAAGTGTCCGGGGGCTGGCGGAAAGGGTGGAAAGAAAGGTTTCGCGGGTCCGGTGCATTAACACCTGGCGATTGGCCCAGGCGTAATTCGCCGCGCAAGCCATGGCGGCTAAGTATCGACGACCCTGATCAGATTTGATGGGGGCGCAAGCGAGCTGTCTATCGGGCAGTTGGAATTTTGTACCGGTGATATTCCTGCCCATCTCCTTTAAAAAATCGTCGCAAATCTGGTGACCGAATCCCCGGGAGCCGGAGTGGATGAGCACCGTGACCTGGTCTTTAAAGAGGTTAAAGTCTCTGGCTGTTTTTCGATCATAGACCTTATCTACGACCTGAATCTCGATAAAGTGGTTCCCTGATCCCAGTGTCCCCAATTGATCAAGGCCCCTCTTCATAGCCCTATCGCTCAGGACCGTTGGATCCGCCCCTTCCATGGTGCCTTGATCTTCAGTTCTTTCAAGGTCCTCGGGTTGGCCGAACCCTTTTTTTACGGCCCAGGCAGCGCCTTCAACTGCGACTTTGGCTTCATTGCCTTTTGATAGATGAAGAGGCCCCTTTGATCCAACACCGCTGGGAATGTTATTAAAAAGCGCTGAAACCAGTCTTTTTAAAACAGGCCTGATTTCGTCGGCTTTTAATAAAGTCGTCATGAGACGGCAGCCACAGTTGATATCATAGCCGACACCGCCGGGTGAGACGATACCCTCTTCCATTTCAAAGGCTGCCACACCGCCGATGGGAAAACCGTAGCCCCAATGGATGTCGGGCATCGCCAGTGAATAGTTCACAATACCTGGTAAGGTTGCAACATTTGCCACTTGGACGAGGCTCTGGTCCTGGCGGATATCTTTGAGTAATTCATGATTTGTAAAAATAAGACCGGGCACACGCATGGGACCCGTTTTTGGGATGAGCCATCGGTCTTCATCCAGTTTTTCGAGTTTTATTGTCATACCATAACCCCATATTCAAGCTTGGGAAATCTGATCCTGAAGGCCAGTTATAAGCTCAGCGGCTCTATCTTAAGAAATGAAAAGGCTTCAAACCCGAAGCACGAAATCCGAAATCCGAAACAATATCCAATGACCAAAATTCAAATAATACAAACGAGAACTTATTCGATTTCGTGGATAAGAAGGGGAAGATCATGTTTTGGTCATTTAGTCATTTGAAGATTAGTAATTTGTTTCGAATTTCGATATTCGGCCCGCCCTGGCGCGACTTTATCAGGCATAGCAATTTGTCACTTTGATAATTACAAATGACAGTTTTATATCGAACCAAATGAATTTAGGTCTGGGCCAGGGATTCAGGATTTTTTCAAACATTCTGATAGTTGCTCATGCCCTCTGAGATTAAACAAAAACCGGGTCATCTGGGCTCGAATCATGACAAATTATAGGTCAAAGATTACTTGGGTCTCCCAACGGTCTCCTTTTTGCATCACTTCAATCTGGTGGTATGTGACCGCTTTTATCTCGGTGAGAATTTCGTGAAATTCAGGATCAAAAGGGACTGTTTTCAAAGCCGCCTCGAGGCAGGATGGCCTGACGTCAACGATACGAATAGAGGTGATCACAAGCTTTTCGCCTTCTAAGAGATAAAGTAACTCTCCCAACCATCGGACCATGAGATCGGCTAAGTCGTCTCCCGAGAGGAGTATTTTTTTGGGGAGCGCTTTCTGAGGAGATTCACCGCGGAGCATTAAATGTATGAG
>JAQYVK010000086.1 GCA_030145585.1 Desulfatiglandales bacterium
ACATATGGAGCGCTACATGCCTATCTATATGGACACCGGGGACAGCGGGTCATCACCGATGTTGACGACAAGGCCGGCACCATGAAAATAGACGGGATTCCAGTGAGAGTCCTGAGGGAATCCCGTGATCCGAAGGAAATCAACTGGGGGGATCAGGGCGTGAGACTGGTCGTAGATACGACCGGCCAGTTTCTTGATCCAACGATTCAAGCCGATCACCCGGATGGATCCATGCGAGGGCACCTCGAAGGGGGGATCAAACAAGTCATCGTATCCGCCCCTTTTAAGATCAAGGATAAGGGCAGCCCCATGCCGGATGACGCTGTGACCACCGTCATGGGCGTCAATGATCATGATTATGATCCCCGTGGCCATCGGCTTATCTCAGCTGCTTCATGCACCACCTCTTGTCTTGCGCATATGATGAAACCCCTGATCGAGACTTTTGGCCCGAAGAAGATCCTCACGGCTTCTATGGCCACCGTCCATGCGGTTACCGGATCGCAGCAGGTCCTGGACCGTCTGGCAAAACCGGGCGCCACGGACCTGAGAAAAAACAGGAGCGTGCTAAACAATATAATCCTCACATCCACAGGAGCTGCCACCACTCTCGGACTGGTTATCCCGGAAATGCGGGAAATCGGTTTCATCGCTGAATCGGTGCGTATTCCTAATACCACGGGCTCTTTGATTATTCTGGTCGTCAACCTTCAGGAGGAATCAACCGGCGAACCAATCCGAAGAGATACCATCAACGATATCTTTAGAGGGGCTTCGGAAAATGATCCCCAAGGGTATCTTCATTATACAGAAGAACAGAATGTGTCCGGCGATATCATCGGCATGCCCCGGGCGGCAGCCATCATTGAAGGCCATGAGACCCATACCCGCACCGCGGAGGTCTCGCTGGACTTGACAAAGGTGTGCGGGATCCGCGAAGACCAATTGGAGGATGGTGGCCAGTCGATAGCGCGGATCGCCATCACCCAAGCGGTCATCTATGGTTGGTATGATAATGAGCTTGGCGGGTATGTGAATATGCTTGGAGACCGCACTGTTTCCATATCTGAAAACATTTAGGCCTTGGGCGGGGAAAAGGGGGATCCCGGAGTAATTAAATGCCTCGGGAACTGTACAACTAAATGAAATTAGAGGAGGTTATCGGGGTTCGGTGTTTTTGCCCCGCCCATGGAATAATGGAATAGTGGAATATTGGAAGGTTGGTTTTAAAAGGAATTTTCTCATTTATGGAGTTCTATTTCAACAAGACTTTTCCCAATAAACCATTGCTACAATTACCCAAGGCCCATTATTCCAATACTCCAACATTCCAGTATTCCAATTGGGGCGAAGCCCCGAGGTTCAAGATGAAGAGTCTAATAAGAGTACTTTCAGAAAAAGTGGCCTCACAGATCGCTGCGGGGGAAGTGGTTGAAAGACCCGCCTCTGTTATCAGGGAATTGCTGGACAACAGCATCGATGCCGAATCAAACCGGATAACCATAAGGATCGAGAATGGGGGGAAGGGGCTCATAAAGGTCACGGACAACGGGCTAGGCATGACAAGGGATGATCTCCTATTATGTTTAGAACGACACGCCACAAGTAAGATTCGTACCATTTCTGATCTCCCGTCTATTAGCACCCTTGGATTTAGGGGAGAGGCCCTTCCCAGCATAGCGGCTGTTTCCAGAACGGAAATCACATCACGACCGGCGGATGAACTGATAGGGAATAAGTTGAAGGTTACCGGGGGCAAATTAAATTCGATAGATGAGACAGGATCACCGCCCGGAACGGATGTTGAGGTGAGAGATCTTTTTTTCAACGTCCCGGCCCGGCGAAAATTCCTGCGAACAGTAAAAACAGAGACAGATCACATCATCGACACCCTAACGAGGATCACCTTGCCCTATAACATGATACACGTAAAGCTTGAGGGAGCGGGGAAAACATTACTGAATCTGCCTGGGACAGAAAATCCGCTGAACCGTCTGTCGGTGCTGTTCGGTCGCGATGTGGCGGCCTCCATGACTGAGGGCTCTATGGAAAATGGAGAAATGGCGGTAAGAACCTACCTGGCCTCTCCGGAACTAAGCAGGAACAGGGGTGATCGTATCTTTATCTATGTCAACGGTAGGAACATCCGGGACAGGCTTATCACACGTGCCATTATGGAGGGATATGGCCAACGGTTGATGAAAGGGCGCTATCCTCAATTGGTTCTTTACATTGAGATCGACCCCGCTTTTGTGGATGTCAATGTTCACCCAACCAAGCAGGAGATCCGTTTTCATCACGGTCATCTGGTGTTTCAGACCATCATGAATACTATCGCTGGCTCTTTTGGATCCGGATCTGTAGCCCATTATGAGACGGAAGCCTCGCGACCGGGAACTGGGAAATTTGAGGAAAACCATAGCGGGACGATGGCCGAGCCGGATTGGGCTTATTCTAGTCAAAAAGCGGAAGAGACATTCCCCCCGACCGGGGACATTAGGCAACAAAATCTCGTTAAAGAGATGCCGCAGGTTCTTGGACAACTGAAGGAAACCTATATCCTCTGCCAGACCGGAGATGGCCTTCTCATGGTTGATCAGCATGCTGCTCATGAAAGAATTGTTTATGAGACTTTAAAAAGCTCCCATCAGCATTCCAACATAGAGAGGCAGTCTTTTCTGATTCCCCATAAATTGGAGCTTTCTCTGAAAGAGGGTAGGGTCGTCCTAAAAAACCTTGATCAATTGGTAAAACTGGGACTGGAATTAGAACATTTCGGCGGAAGCACTTTTCTACTTCGGTCGGCCCCTTCCATTTTATTGAGCGTGGACTGGGATGATTTCCTGCGGGATTTGATCCCTCTAATGGAGGAAGAGGGGGATATTACCCATGACAGGGCCCTGGACAAACTTCTGACCATTATGGCATGTCATGGCGCAATCAGGGCCGGTCAGCATTTATCTCAAAGGGAGATGGCACAGTTATTACACCAACTGGAGGAGGCGGAATTATCCACAAATTGCCCCCATGGAAGGCCGGTAGTGAAAAAGTTCAGTTATGGTGAAATCGAGAAAATGTTCAAGAGGATCGTTTGAACGGATTTTGAACGGCAGGCAGTGAGTTGTCTCCCCCAGGACGGGAGCCTCAGTTTACCCCCTCGAAAGGGTATCTGAAAATATATGCGATTCAAATCCGAATGTCGAAACCCGAAATCCGAAACAAATTCGAATGCTTTAAATCCGAATGACCAAAACAAAAAAATATGAGCCTATCTTTTCATAGGGTTGATTATAGGAATACTTTGCGAACATTCCTTTTTTTGAACATTGGGAATTCGGATTTTGGATTTGTTTCGGATTTCGAATTTCGTGCTTCGAATTTTTTTGGGTGTTTTCTCCCCGGATCTATAGAATCTATCCGGGTCTACCACCAAAGGCGGTGGGTTTGATTACAACTTAGTTTCATCATGAAAGACGATAAACAAAAACTAATCGTCATAGGCGGTCCGACGGCTTCAGGCAAGAGTTCTCTGGCTGTTAAATTGGCCCGGCATTTTGACGGTGAGGTTGTCAATGCCGACTCCATGCAGGTTTATCGTCATATGGATGTGGGCACGGCGAAACCATCTGTCGAAGAAAAGGAAGGTATCGCCCATCATCTCCTCGACGTGGTAGACCCGGATGAAGATTTTAATGCCGCCATCTATCGAACCATGGCTGTTCCCCAATTGAAGGAGATTGCATCAAGGAAGAAGTTATGTTTCATCGTTGGTGGAACAGGCCTTTATATCAAAACATTGCTGGGGGGACTCATCGAGTGCCCGCCTTCTTCTCCAGCTTTGAGGGAAGAGATACGGGAGGAATGTGACAAATATGGGTCTGACGCTCTTCACCATAGACTTAAAATGTTAGACCCTGAATCTGCATTGAAGATCCATCCTCATGATAGTTTAAGGATTATACGCGCTCTAGAAATTATTCATCTCACTCATGAACGGCCTTCATCTTTGGTGCGAAAGCATGGATTTCGAGGGGGCCCGTTTCGTGCTCTAAAAATTTGTTTGCAAATTGATCGAGAACACCTGTATCATCGCATTAATGAGCGCTGTTTGCTCATGGTGGAAAGTGGCCTGGTTGGTGAAACGGAAAGCCTCTTAAATAAAGGCTATTCTCCTTCTTTGAAACCGTTGAAGTCCCTTGGATACAGGCATATGATAAAATATTTACAGGGGGACTGGGATCTCGAGGAGGCCGTAATTAGGCTCCAGGCAGATACACGTAGATATGCCAAGAGACAATTGACCTGGTTTAGGGCGGATCCTGATGTCCTCTGGATGATTCCAGAGGAAACGGATAACATTATAAAAAAAATTCATGAATTCATTTGATCCGGAATAAAGAAGACTATTGATGAAAAAGCCCATGATTCACATCTTCACGCTACTTGTCTTAAGTATTTGGATGTGGCCGACATCCTGTTTTGCAAAGGAATACATCCAATCCTTTAAAAATGGAAAGATTAACTGGTCGAATGGGGTGGCGGAAGCAGTGGCCAATGGTTCATCACCGAAGGGCACTCTCGGTCCGAACCAGGCAAGGACCATGGCGAGGATAGAAGCGATATCATCAGCCCGCCTCAATTTGCTTGAGATAATTAATGGGATTCAAATAGAATCAAGAACCTGGATCAAGGATCTCTCAGCTCGATCTGAAACCATTCGAGAGGGAATCTACCGTCTTTTAATAAATTCACGTTTGATAGATATCGTATTTAAAAAGGACGGGTCTGTTACGGCGACGGTTGCTATGGAGGTGATCGGCCCTTTGGCTGAGCTTGTACTTCCGGAATCAATTGTCTCAATTAGTCCGGTTAAACAGGCAAAAGCTCCGAATAATAATAGTGATCATCATACGGGGCTTGTGGTCGATTGTCGGGGATTCAAGGTTGAGACTGCCCTGGCTCCACGGATCGTAGATGAGGATGGTAAAGTGGTTTATGGGCCGGTTTATGTCAGCCGTGATTATGCCATAAAAAGAGGCATGGCAGGGTATATCAAAGATCTGGAATCAGCCCTGAATCATCCCAGAATAGGACCAAAACCCTTTGTTTTCAAAGGTCTTAGAACGGCAAAAACCGGACCTTCGGATATAGTAATCAGCAACGCGGATTCAGCAAAAATAAGAGGGACCGCGAGTAATCTAAGCCTCTTAAAAAGGTGTCGAATCATTATCGTACTCGATTAGAATTTTTTAGGAAACAAATCAATTAATCCGAATCACAGTCTTTTTGTATGTTATTCGACCGGGTCTTTTTAGTCATTTAGGGTTTAATTCCCCGCTGCTTGTCGGAGCGCAGCGGAGATCCCGTTTGCGGGGCGGGGGAGTCGTCATTCCGGCGAAGGCCGGAATCCAGAAATCAGAACTGGATGCCCCCGGCTTACTAATTGCCGGGGCAGGCTTATCAGGTCCGGCATGACATCTGATACCCCGATGCCATGTGGCGGGGGAGTTCATTAATTTAAAAGAGAGGGAAGAAATGAAAGCGTACAGTCGATTTAGGAATTCCATGACAGTCATAACCATCATCTCGATAGGGTTGTTACTGGGTGGTTGCGTTGAGGGCACAAAGCCACCGGAGACAATCCTTGATTCCCCGGAGCACCATGTTGTCAATGGGTACAAGCTCATTGAAAAAGGCATGATCAATGATGCTGAAAGGGAGTTTCAATTGGCCCTTCAATATGATCCCAACCTTTCCTCAGCCCTAAGGGGGATGGGTTTTGTTTATGGCATCAAGAAATCTTTTGATCCCGCTTTCAAGTCCATGGAGAGAGCTGCGGCTCATGCCAAAAAAAAGCAAGATAAGGCACTGGCTTATGTGGGAGCTATCCGCTTATACACCATAAAAAGGGGAGAGGGATGGCTGAAGCAGGCAGAAAAATATTTTTCGCTGGCCCTCGCGGAAGTCAAAGATTTTCCGGAAGCATACTATTACATGGGTGTCGCATACACTGTAGACCATCGTTTCGTCCAGGCAGAAAATTCTTTTAGAAAGGTTCTGGAAATAAACGAGACATTTGTTATGGAAGCCCAGGAACAACTCAAGAAAGTGCAGAACAATTTGCGACGGGTACCCGAATCAGAATATGAGAAGAGGCTCGCACTGCATCTTCGGTAACCTTGACTTTCGAAACGTAAGGGATCAGGACCAAGAGCTTTATGGTGGCCGAACTTGTTCTGATCGTAAAAAGATCTAAGGAGAATCTATGCATACTCATTTGTTCAAAACCAGGCTAGGATCGATCCTCCTGGCAATGGCTATCTTTCTCATTTTCATGTGTCCTCCCTCGATGGCTCAGACGGACAAAAAACGGGGTCAAAATGAAATCCTGGTCATCGGCACCGGGATCATCAAAGGCAGAAATGTAGCGAAAGCCAAGGAGACGGCCATATCCCAAGCCCTCATTCTCGGTGTAGAGGACTATCTCACGAAGCGTCTTGGGGAACTGGGAATGATCAATAACTTTCCCAGATTGATTAATAATGTCATTCCGGGTGCAAAAGAAGAGATTGAAAATTTCAATATCTTGGCTGAAGAACAAACGGACACTCTCTACAAGATACTTGTTCGAGTAAAGATCAATGAGAACGTGATGGAACAAAAATTGAGAGAAACAGGGCTTATTTTGATGAAAGGCCCTCCAATCAAAATCCTTTTTTTGGTCTCTCAGGTGGAACCCGAGAAGGAGGAGAATGCCTACTGGTGGGGAGATCCGGAGAGTGTTTCAGGCTTGACGGCCACAGAGTTGGCTCTTCATAGGGTCTTTCAGGAGCGCGGACTGCGGCCCATAAACCGTTTGTTGAATGTGCCGGAGGGAGATTTCTCTCCCGGTATGAGTGACCTGAACCTTTCAGACGAGAATGCGATCCAGTGGGGGGTAATTTTTGCCGCAGATGTCGTCATTCATGGCAGATGCGAGATCTTTGCAGGCTTCGGGGTTATCCTTCGTCTTTCGGTCGTAGATGTAAAAAAAGGGCTCCTTATTTATCAAGATACCGAAATTGAGAGGGATGAAGCAGATCCTGATAACAGGGAGCAGATCATTGAGAGCGTGGAAAAGGTGATCGGCAAAATCGCTATAAGGATGATTCCTCCGATTATAAAAGCCATGGAACCCCCAGAAGAAAATATTCAGCAGTTAGAGATTTCTCTAAAGGGTTTAAAGAATTTCCAGCAATTCAGGGCATATCGGGACTTTCTTAAAAAGGAAATCGAGGGGGTGAAATCAGTAAGACAGACGAGAATCAGAGGGGATGCAATGTCCATCTCAGTGGAATTTACGGGGGATAAAGAACAATTTTTGGACAGGGCCACAACCCATGAGAATCTCCCTTTTGAGGTTGAGCTGAAAATCAATGAAGATGGCGAGATCGTTATTAAGATCCAGGAGATTTCATGACCGTTCCCAATTTAATCACCACGATCAGGATCATTTTAGCGCCCGTTTTTATCATTTATCTTATCAATGACCAGTTCTTATGGGCCCTTGTGGTGTTTGTATTATGCGTGGCAAGTGATGGCCTTGACGGATTGGTGGCAAGGCTGTTCAATCAAAAGAGTATGCTGGGGACCTATTTGGATCCCCTTGCGGACAAAATACTTCTTGTGTCGGCCTTTATTACCCTCTCCGTCAGAGGTTATTTGCCCGCGTGGCTGACTGTCATGGTGATCGCCAGAGATGTGATGATCATGCTGGGTATTTTTTTTCTATTTTTCAACCGGATGGAATTCAAGCTCAAACCTTCAGTCATTAGCAAACTCACGACTTGTCTGCAATTTATAGCGGTGCTCTCTGTACTTTCCAAAGATTATACAGGTTTTCCCACGTTATATTATCTCTCTGTCTACTATCTCACCGCACTCTTTACCATCAGTTCAGGCCTCCATTATATGCATTATTGGTTTAATATGATAGGAGAGGGAGGCGATAATCAAGGCAATATTTCTTGACACAAGAGGATAGTGTTGATAAAACTCAGACCCTTCATAGGCACGTAGCTCAGGGGGAGAGCGCTACCCTGACACGGTAGAAGTCGCGGGTTCAAATCCCGCCGTGCCTACCACAAAGATCTATTTAAAAGGGCCGTTCGAAAAAGCCGGCCCTTATTTCGTGAAAAAGCCAGAATACATAGTGGTTTATACGTCAATGGGTCTTCAAATGTGTTTGAGGAAAGCCCCTGATTCTGCCAGGCTTTTTCTTTAGAAGAAACCCCGACTTCTGGTCGGGGTTTCTTCATTAGAATTCAACATTAAAATGTTGAAAAAACCATTTGATTTTATTAGAATATCTATCTATATTCTGGTATTAATCAAATTCTTGAAATTTGTGTCTATATTCCTTAAAGGGCATGGAGTCAGTACCGGGTCAGGAAGTTTGTGTCTAGGCTTGAGAGTCGTATCACCGGTATGTTGTAAATTTTTATTGACAATTCATCCAAAATGTTTAAAAAAATGAGTCACATAAGAAAATTGAGCACCCAAATATCTCTGGCCCCGGGGACAGGATTTTGGCTTCTTAAATTCATAAGAAGGGATCAGGTTTCCTAGAAAATTGTATTTTTAATTGATGAAGAAATGAGGCATCAGGGTAAATGTGTGTCGCACCTTGGATGCCTTATTTACTTTAGACCTGGAGATTATGAACGCGATTAAAATCAAACTCAAGGGCAAACCTTTTGAGGAGCTTCAGGCAGAATCCCTGTCAAATCTGGATGCCTTGAAGCAGTTGAAAATAAAAGGTCTGAACAATGTTGTAGCCGTCAAAGTTGACGGCGAGAGCCGCGACCTTCTAAGCCCGGTCATCTCGGGAACCGAACTGGAACCCATTTTATTAAATACAGAAGAAGGGCTGAAAATAATGCGGCACAGTACCTCACACGTCATGGCCATGGCGGTGAGAGATCTCTTCCCGGGTACGAAAGTCACCATCGGTCCAGCCATTGAGAACGGTTTTTATTACGATTTTGATTATGAACGGCCTTTTAAGGAAGAGGATCTGCCAGAGATTGAAAAGAAAATGAAAGAGATCGTGGAGATGGATCTTCCTTTTAAGAGAGAGGAGATGTCAAGTCAAGAGGCCCTTGATTTTTTTATGAGAGAGGGAGAGGACTACAAGGTGGAACTGATTCGTGACCTTGGCGAGGAGAGGGTGACTCTTTACACTCAAGGAAATTTCACAGATTTGTGCCGCGGTCCTCACGTCACCTCCACCGGCAGGATCAAGGCCTTTCAGCTCAATAAGGTGGCTGGCGCCTATTGGCGTGGAGACGAAAACAGGGCCATGTTGAGCCGAATATATGGTTTGGCCTTTGCCGACCGAAAGAATTTAAGAGAATATCTCCGAAAGCTTGAGGAGGCGAAAAAGAGGGATCACATAAAACTTGGGCACCAACTGGGCCTTTTTAGCAGTCATGAAGAGATAGGCGCCGGCCTGATCGTCTGGCACCCAAAGGGCGCAATGCTACGCCATATTTTGGAAGAGTTCGAAATCCGTGAACACCTGAAACGGGGCTACGAGTTGGCCAAAGGCCCACAGATTCTAAAGACCGACCTATGGAAAAAATCGGGTCACTTTGAAAACTATCGTGAAAATATGTACTTCACGGAGATTGACAAACAATCATACGGTATCAAACCGATGAACTGCCTCTCCCATATGCTCATTTATAGTTCAACCATCAGGAGTTATCGTGACCTCCCGAAAAGATATTTCGAAATGGGGACGGTTCACAGACATGAGCGCTCGGGTGTCCTGCATGGGCTTCTTCGGGTCAGAGAATTTACCCAGGATGATGCGCATATACTCTGTACTCCGGAACAATTGGATGGGGAGATAAAGGATGTTCTCGACTTCGTGAAGGACGTCATGGGGATTTTCCAGTTTGAGTATGAATTGGAAATCAGCACAAAACCGGAAAAGTCCATTGGATCTGATGAAGACTGGGAAAGAGCCACAAAGGCCCTCATAGGGGCTATGGAAGGGCACGGGTTGCCCTACCAGGTCAACGAGGGTGATGGCGCGTTTTATGGCCCAAAGATCGATGTGAAACTAAAAGACGCGCTGGGAAGAAAATGGCAGTGTGCAACGATCCAATGTGATTTTACTTTACCGGAAAGATTTAATCTGGTTTATATAGATAAGGATGGGCAGAAACACCGCCCCGCCATGATCCACCGTGTGATCCTGGGAGCGATGGAGAGGTTTATCGGTGTGCTGATCGAGCATTATGGGGGAGCCTTCCCCGCATGGCTTTCACCGGTACAGGCCGTGGTCCTCACTGTCACGGACAGGAATATCTCCCACGGTCAAAAGGTGTTGGGCGCATTGCTGGAGGCCGAAATAAGGGTGGAAGGGGATTTTCGTAACGAAAAGTTGGGGTTAAAGGTAAGAGAGGCTCAGATGCAAAAGATTCCCTACATGCTGATCATTGGTGACAGGGAATCTGAGGAAGGGGGTGTCACACCTAGATTGAGGAATGGGAAAAATCTTCCTTTCATGAGCCAAAATGAAGTCATTGATTTCATTCATGAGGAGTGTAAACAAAGGAGGTAGGGTTATAGCCAAGAAAAATGATGATGTTAGGGTGAATCAGAGTATACGCGCCAAGACGGTGAGGCTTATTTCCGCCAAAGGAGAACAGCTTGGTATTCTGTCGACGATGGATGCCCTAGAGACTGCTAAGGAGGGGGGAATGGATCTGGTGGAAGTTGCCCCCAATTCAGATCCCCCGGTTTGCAGGATCATGGATTACGGCAAATACAAATACCAGACCAGTAAGAAGGGTCAGGTTTCAAGAAAAAAGGGGAAGGCCTTCCAAGTCAAAGAGATCAAACTCAGGCCGCAAACAGAAGAACATGATTTAGGATTCAAAATAAAGAACCTAAAAAAGTTCTTGATGAAAAAGGCGAGAGTCAAAGTAAGCGTTATATTCAGGGGTCGAGAAATGGCCTATATGGATGCGGGAAAGGAGCTCTTAAACAGGATCGCGGAAGAAGTCATAGAAGTCGGGTCGGTAGAACAGCCTCCTACAAGAGAAGGTTGGCGCCTGACCATGGTCATCATCCCCAAATAGCGCCATCATCTCCATCCACATCCATCACCAGACCGTCAAGGTCATCCCCAAATTGGCATGGATCACTATCCATGCACCTGGATTGGGTGACCCGCGAGTACGGTCCACATGTTGTTAAAATAAGTTCATGCGGGAGTAAGTTTTCGTGAAAAAGCCGCTGTCCGGCTGAAAGTGGCTTTCCTGCTGAAGGTCCCCTTATGCAGGAAAGACAAAAAGAAATCCCGACCAGAGGTCGGGGTTCTTCACGCACATAGGAGGTTTGAAAATGCCCAAGATAAAGACGAATCGTGGTGCTGCAAAAAGATTTAAAACCACGGGCACAGGCAAAATTGTCAGGAATAAGGCTTTTTCCAATCATATTCTGACAAAAAAGAGCACCAAGAGAAAGAGGAACTTAAGGAAATCGGGCATTGTCGATTCTGCGAATAAAAAGAGCATCAGTCGACTTATCCCTTATCTTTAAGGAGCCGGGATAGATGTGCAAAACAGATAAATTCCCAGAGCCCATTATTCCATCATTCCATTAATCCCTCCGGGGCGGAGTCCCGAAGTTCTAAAAGAGAGGTTTTGACATGCCAAGGGTAAAAAGAGGTTTTAAGGCAAGGCATAGAAGAAGAAAGGTATTGAAAGCTGCCAAAGGTTACCGCGGTGGACAGGGTAAACTCTTCAAAACCGCGACCATTTCCGTGAATAGGGCCAGAATGTTTGCCTACAGGGATCGCAGGACCAGAAAGAGAGATTTTCGAAGGCTCTGGATCATCCGGATAAATGCGGCTGCCAGGGAAAATGGTTTGTCCTACAGTAAACTTATGGGCGGACTTCATAACGCAGGCATCGACATAGACAGGAAAATTCTTGCAGACATGGCCGTCAATGACCCAGCCGCTTTTTCCCGAGTGGCCGGTATGGTGGCATAAAGGGACACAGATTGGGAGAAGTCAATCCCCCATGCTAGAGAAACTCATCGAACTGGAAAAGTGTGCCCTTCAGGAACTTGAATCGGTAGAAAACCTCGATAGCCTGGAAAAATTCCGAGTCACATATCTCGGTAAAAAGGGCATGGTTCTTTCTGCGATGAAGGCTCTGAGAGAATTACCCGCCCAAGAAAGACCCAAAGCAGGACAGTTAGCCAACCAAATCAAAGATCAATTATTAAAACGCTTTGAAGAAAAACGGGAGAGTTTGGGGTCGAAAAATAGCAGGGCCCCCGCTTTTCTGGATGTGACCCTATCGGGGCGAGAACCGGCAAGGGGTCGTTTCCATCCCATCACACAGGTCCTCGAAGAGATTTGTCATATATTCGAAAGAATGGGTTTTAGGATCGTGAAGGGACCGAATGTGGAGTTGGATTATTATAATTTTGAGGCCCTAAATATCCCCAAGGATCACCCAGCCCGGGATATGCAAGACACCTTTTACATTTCCGACAATGTGGTCTTAAGGACCCAGACCTCCCCCATGCAAGTCCGTGTTATGGAAAACCAGCCTCCTCCGGTCAGTATTATTTCTCCCGGAAAGGTCTACAGGAGAGATTCTGATGTCTCCCATACGCCCATGTTTCACCAGGTGGAGGGTCTTCTGGTGGACAAGGGTATCACCTTAGGAGACTTGAAGGGAACACTGACCGCTTTTGTGCACCAGATGTTCGGCCGTGATACAGGATTGCGGTTTCGGCCGAGCTTCTTCCCCTTCACCGAACCGAGCGCGGAAGTGGACATCCAATGCGTTATTTGCCTGGGAAAGGGATGTCGTACTTGCTCAAATACCGGTTGGCTGGAGATACTGGGCTCCGGTATGGTGGATCCGGAAGTTTACCGGTTCGTGGGCTATGACTCTGAGATCTACTCAGGATTTGCCTTTGGTTTGGGTATCGAGAGGATCGCTATGCTCAAATATGGAATCGATGATATCCAGCATTTTTTCAAAAATGACATGCGCTTTTTGAGGCAATTTTAATTGGTTTCCATCCAGAAATGGTCCTTTTTACAACCCGCCGAAGGCGGGTAAATCTCAGCGTCAAACTGCGGGGCCGGTTGTGCGGCGTACTAAATGTACGCCTCCGCCCAACCCCTTGTTTTCCTTGATCTTGTAAAAAGTGCCTCATTTCTGAATTGGAAACAACATTGTGTCCGAATTCCATTTATGGATGGGCACTAATAATATCATAAGCCATCATTATTGGGTGCCGATTTAACTTTATTCAAATTTCGTACTTTCGAATTTTCGTGATTATTAGTTATGGATTTTTTATTTTGACATTCATTTGACATTTGGACTTTGACATTTGTCATTTGAAGATGTTTTGTTTATATATTTGAACCCTTACAGGGTCATGATTCCAGCCACCCTTTTTAGGGATGGTCATTGAGTGGTTCTTTTATGCGTGTAAGCTTAAACTGGCTGAAAGATTATGTGAACGTGAATATGCCACCCGCTGGCTTGGCCCATCTTCTGACCATGTCCGGTTTGGAAGTGGAGGCAATCGAACCGTTGGGTCAGTCCCTTGAGGGCATTGTGGTGGCCAAGATATTATCGGTCTCAAACCATCCCAAAGCCGATCGCCTGTTTATCTGCCACGTGGACACCGGAGGCAAAGAAGTGCCCGTGGTTTGTAGTGCCCCGAACTTA
>JAQYVK010000087.1 GCA_030145585.1 Desulfatiglandales bacterium
GGAGGGAGCGGAGGTTATATTGCCAGCCCGATAGGGACTAATGTGGTGTCCCTCGTAAATGATCTTCAGAACACAGCCAACAACACCCATACGCCGCTGGCAGAAGCCTTCTATGTGGCCATGCAGTACCTCAAGCAGGAAGACGTGCAGACAGGCCTGGATTACCCGAATAACGTGATCCCTAACGCCAACCTCGGGCAGGACCCTTTTTATGTCGACGGAAAATACGTAGAATGCGCCGATCTTTACGTTATTCTGCTGACCGATGGCGCATCGACAAAAGATGCAATGATTCCCGATACCATAGGTAATGTTTCCATTAAGGATCATGACGGTGACGGCGCTGAAAATGGCAGTTGTGATGAAGCGACGGGTACAAACTGCGATTACCCCAACGGGGGTACTGATTATCTTGACGACATTGCACTCTACGCGAGGACCCATGATCTTCGACCCGATCTTGATGGCAGTCAAAATATCGTCCTTTACACCATCTACGCCTTTGGAAGTGATTCTGATGCCAAAAACCTACTCAAGGATGCAGCGAAGAACGGTGCTTTTGAAGACATCAATGGAAACAATTTACCTGACCTTCAGGATGAATGGGATGAAGATAATGACGGTATCCCTGATACCTTCTACGAGGCCGATGATGGATACAAGCTTGAAGCGAAGCTGATTCAGTCCATCAACGACATCCTTGCGCGAGCAGCATCAGGAAGTGCTGTCTCAGTTCTTTCGACAACAGGAGAAGGCGAAGGCAATATTTACCAGGCTTACTTTCGGCCGGTGGTCCCTGTAGGAATAATAGAGGAGGTTAACTGGATTGGATATCTTCAATCTATGTGGGTTGATCCAAAAGGCAATCTGAGAGAAGACACGGTACAAGATCACACGCTGAATGTGGCTGAAGACAAAGTCATTACATACTTTTTGGACCCTGCCTCAGGAGAATCAAAGATAAAAAGGTTTGATGTCAGCATCACGATTCCCTACCCTGATGTGGTATCAGCTCCCTATGAGGTTATAAAACTAGAGGGAACCTCGCCGCTCTGGGAGGCCGGCAGCCTTCTTGCTCAAAGGGATCCTGACGGGGTTTTCAAGAGAAAAATCTTCACTTATCTAGACAAAAATAAAGACGGTGTTGTCGACGAAGGCACAGACGATCCCTATGACACATTGGGTGAAATTATTCAATTTCATACAACGAATACCTCAACCATAAAACCCTATCTCGGGGTAAAGGATGATGTTGCCTGGAGCTATCTCGGAGCGACGCAAGATGACCGGGTTGCCAATATGATCAATTACATCAGAGGGAATGACGTCTCCGGGTTGAGGCCCAGGACCATCAACGGAGATGTGTGGAAACTGGGGGATATCGTCTATTCCACCCCGGTGGCCATATCAAAGCCTCCGGAGAACTTTCATATCATTTATGGGGATGAATCTTATGGGGACTATTATGAGTCAAACAAAAACAGAGAAACAGTTGTGTATGTGGGATCGAATGACGGGATGCTTCATGCTTTTACTTCGTGGCAATATGATAAAGCAAGTGGGGCCTTTACCAAACCTTTAGGTGCTCCCGTCTCCGAGCAAATCGGTGATGAGCTGTGGGCTTTTATCCCCCAAAGTCTCCTGCCCCACTTAAAGTGGCTCCCGGCGCCCAATTACACACACGTCAGTTATGTGGATCTGAAACCAAAGGTTTTTGATGCCAAAATAGACCATGACAACAATTCTAGTACTCCTAAGGAATGGCGCACGATACTCATTGCCGGTTTGAATTTGGGAGGAAAATATATCTGGGCGGAAGGCGATTTCGACGACGGGTCGGGAAACCTCGTCACGGAAAGCAGAAATTTTTATCCGAGTTATATCTGCTTGGACGTTACGGATCCCAGATCCCCAAAACTTTTGTGGGAGAGAAGCTACAATGATTTACAAATGACCACGTCCATTCCGGCTCCAATAAAGGTAAAGGATAAGTGGTTCGCGATATTCGGCTCAGGACCCACGGACTACGACGGTACGAGCACTATAAATGGACATATATTTGTTGTCGATCTGGAAACAGGCGAGCCTTACAGAAATGGCACCAATGACTGGCTATTTGAGACCGGTGAGGCCTGGGCATTCATGAACTCTCCCGCCTCTCTTGATAAGAATATCAACTTCAATATCGATGGTGTTTACTTCGGAGAAACCTACCTCTCGGGGAGTTGGAAAGGAAAGATCTACAAGGTTACCGTGCCTGCCGTGGATGGTTTAGGCAACTTCGATCCGAGCAATGTCAACAATTATGTGGATAACCCCCTTGACCCCAGCTTTCCGTGGACCCTCTCCCCGGTGTTTGCTTCACCCGCACCAATTACAGCGTCGGTTGCGCTGAGCCTTGATAATTATTATAACACCTGGATATATGTGGGTTCCGGGCGATATTTAAATACAACTGACAAGGCAGATACCGATCCGCAGTATATTTTTGGAATAAAGGACCCGTTTTATAACCAAGATCATTCACCTACGGGAAACTATGGTACGAATTATTATTACAATTACAATAGCTCTTTGGAACTGAGCGTAACAGATCTCTTTGATGCAGATCCCTATACTATTATTAAAGGTGGACAGGAAGTTTACGACGATTTCGGAAACCTGATCGGCAGCTTTAATGACCTCGTGGCGTTGGTCCGAGCGGAAAACGGTTGGGTAAGGACACTGGATCTGCCTGGGGAACGGGTCATCAATAAATCCTCCATACTTGGGGGTATTGTGTTCACGCCGTCTTTCTTACCAAATGAAAATGTGTGTGCTTTTGGAGGAAGTAGCTATCTCTACGCACTCTATTTCGAAACGGGAACCCCATTTGAAAACCCAGCCTTCGAAAATGGAACGGATTCAGTCACCATAAATAATCAGGAAAAAACCAAAATATCGAGCAAAATATCCCTCGGGGAAGGTCAATCGTCCACGGTTGGGATACACGTTGGCAAGGAGGGGGCGAAGTCCCTTGTACAGCAGAGCACGGGCGTTATTGTGTCGGAAGAACTCCATCCTGCCTTCACCTATAAAAGCAGTTTAAGGTCTTGGTTACAAAAATGATACCCTAATGGAGCGAAAGTCGAGGTTTATCCGCCTCAGGCGGGATGCCCCTCGAAGATCCCGTCCCGCGGGGAGATCCAAGGCGTCCAAGAGTGAATGCCGTATGCTGCTGCTTCGCAGCAGCCACCTACTGCGAGCTTTGGCATGCTCTTGTGTACACAAGAGCCGGAGATTGGGTGTATCCTGCTGTTCTGCTGAAAGTTTTTTCAGCCGAACAGCCGCTTTCCCGAAGGTTCACCTACCTTGTAGGCGTAGACAAAAATAGAGAAAAAAAATGAACTTTAATAACTCATCGATACGCTGGTTGTAAATCTGGAATGAAAAAGTGTTAAATTTGTTTGATTTGTTTTAGATATATCCTTCTCAATTTTGTTTACGCTCTATTAGGGTAATAGGAGTGACGTAATGGATTCAAAACTGACTAAAAGTATCTTCGTTGTGACGGCGTTTTTACTCTTATGCGGGTTGGGAAGTTCATTCCCTGCTCCTATGGCAATCGCCATGGAAGAAGAGATTGGGGAATACATGCCAAGTGCTTTTATGGTGATCGAAGCAAAGTCCAGGCATTCAATTGTTGCATCCAAGAGGCGATTCGATATTATGAGGGAAACACTTATTTTGGATGGAAGTGGGAAAGAAATCAAAATCCAAAATCTCCCCGTACCCTGCCAGGCTCAAGTTGATTACGAAACCGCCCCATACGGTGATCCAATCGCTTTGAAAATACGGATCAAAAAGGTCTTTCCGGGTGCAAGTACAGACTGGTCGGATTCAATGCCCGAATGAAAAAAAGGAACGCATAGCGCATAGGGCATGGCGCATAGCGTGAGCGGTAAACGGTAAGCGGGGAACAGCATAACTGTTTTATTAGTTCGATTGGTTTTATCAGTTCGATTGGTTTCATTGGTGCAATTGGTTTAAATAAATCAAACTAATACAACCAATTAGACCAATTGGACCAACTAAACGTTATCCTCTACTTGTCCTGAGCTGGCTGCAAGTCCTGCTTGTCCCGCCATCTTGTCTCGGCGAAGTCTTGACGAAGACGGAAGTTTTCAAACGACGGCGGATGGTTAATGTTCTTTTGCCTCAAACTTACCCCATGGAATGAATTTACAATCCGTATTCCATGGGGCGAAGTGCTCCTCGAGCGTGCCGGTTGTTAATGCTTAATTTTTTACAACCGGCCCGCTCCTCTAACCGCGAAGCGCTCTATTCACCGCTCATTTATCCTACTTGTCCCGCCGAAGCCGGCCCCCCGCTGGTGGGCATGCGACGGTGGAAGCTCGTCGAAGGGCCGATCACGCTATGCTCTATGCGCTCCCTGTCCGCCATCCCGTCCGCCATCCTGTCCTCCGAAGCCGGCCCGTCGCAAACGGGCAGGCGAAGGTGGAAGCCTCTGGCGACGGTGGAAGCCTCCGGCGACGGCGGAAGTTATCAAACGACGGTGGTTGTCTGCGGTCTTAAGTACTCTTTTACGGCTCACTGTTTACCGTTCACCGTTGACTGTATTTATTTTTTTGCACAAAAAAATGTGCACCCATGCCCAACAATATGTGCATCCTCTATATTTATCTCACCTTCACTTCATCTAATTTGAGTTTCCAAAATGTGCCAAATTAAATCAAACTAAAGTTATTAAGCCCAAAGAGGGGAATTAATCTTAAAATTCATGTATTGGCATATAAATTGTATTTGAGTCACTTTAATGGTTCTCATTTCAACCATCAACTTCTTATCAGATGGATCAGCATGGAAAAACCTATCAAAGCGGGCTCGCTCTGCCCCTGGTAGAAGAGCTGGGAGAACCCTCGTGCTTTCCACGAGATTGAAAGGCATCCTTATTTTTTCCCCTCCCTTGATGGGAGGGGCCAGGGGAGGGTGGAAATAGGATCTTGAGCGCATGACAAGGCCAAAACCATTTCTCAACATAATGGATAATGGGGGAAGACGTTCAGGAATTGATCGTAGACATTTCTCCTACAACGCGCATGTGCCTGAGAGACGTTCTGGTCAAGACCGCAGGAGTGACAAAGACCGAAGAACCGGTATTGAGCGAAGAGAAGTTATCTGAGCCGGCATAACTGAAGAACGGAGAACCAATACAGAAAGGAGAACTGCATATAAAGCTCAGAGCGATCAAAAATAAGAAGTAATCACGAAAACACGAAATAATATTAACCACTCATCTTCACTGATTTACACTAAGAATCAAAAAAAGGTTGCCCCCTCGGCCCTTCGACTAACTTCCGCCGTCGCATGCCCACCAGCGGTGGGCCGGCTTCGGCGGGACAGGCAGGGCTTTCAACAAGCTTCCGCCGTCGTTTGAAAACTTCCGCCGTCGCCGGAGGCTTCCACCGTCGCATGAACGCTATGGCGGACAAGATGGCGGGACATGCAGGGCAAGAGGTCCTAGAGTCGATAGACTCTCTTCTCGATTTCCTAATTTTTTATCCGCCGTCAGTGTTGCGGACCCCCTTTCTCCCTGTCCCCGTTTCTCCCCTTTAGCCTTCGACCTTGCTTTTTCACACACATCCGATGCGGGTTTCACAAAAAAAGCACTTGGGAGATACTCCCAAGTGCTTGATTTTGCTGGTCGGGACGCGGAGATTTGAACTCCGGGCCCCCTGAACCCCATTCAGGTGCGCTACCAGGCTGCGCCACGTCCCGAAGGGTTTAATTCTATACCTTCATGATGCTTTGTCAAGATGAAAAAATGCCCTAAGAAATGTGCACCGACGCCCAAAACCCTGAGCAAAGTTTCTCATTCATATAGTTGAAATCCCTATAAATCCTGCATTTCCCCCATGGCATGCCCATTGCAAACC
>JAQYVK010000088.1 GCA_030145585.1 Desulfatiglandales bacterium
TGCACTCAGAAAGGAGACAAACATATGCCCATCGTAACGAGCTACATGCGTGCGTTTAACTCAAAGAAGCTGGATCCTTATCCTGTGGAAGTATTAAAGCGGGTAGATCGACCCACTACAAAGATTTTGGATGATCAGGTCCGGCGGGTCGATGAGCGGGAAAGTGGTTTTAACCGAGCCCGCCGGGGCGACTTCGGACCCAACCTGCAAAGGGAAGTGGCCCGCTTTGTACCAAAATTCCCCATTTCCGGGGCCCTTTCTTTCATGTCCGCGGCGGAGGTAGACATTGTGGACGGTATACCCGCCGGCACCAAAGCGCCCCTTCCTGATGACCCTGTCGCCATGTCCCGACATATAAAGGAACTGGCCTATTTCCTGCGTTCCGATGTGGTAGGGATCTGCAGACTGCCTCCTTACGCCGTATACACCAACACGTTCGCCGATGGGAAGCCGGTAGAGTTGGACCATAAATATGCCATTGCCATTCTCATCGACCAGGATTGGAAGACCATTCGGGGGTCGAGCGGACACGACTGGATCAGCGCTTCCCAGAGTTTTATCTCCTACTCCACCTCCGGCTTCATCGCCTGCGCCCTGGCTGATTATATTCGTCGGTTGGGCTATCCGGCCCGGGCTCATCACGCCCGCAATTATCAGGTCGTAGTGCCGCCTATCCTGCTCTGGGCAGGCCTTGGTGAGGTCTGCCGCATTGGGGATATCGTTCTCAACCCTTTCCTGGGTCCCCGTTTCAAGGCGGCAATCGTGACCACCGACCTTCCCATGGAGCCGGACAAGCCAATTGATTTCGGCCTCCAGGATTTCTGTAATAAATGCAAGAAGTGCGCAAGAGAGTGTCCCTCCAATTCCATCAGCTCAGATGACAAGGTGATGCACAACGGTTATGAGACGTGGCCCAACAACGTGGAAAAGTGCACGGCCATGCGAGTCGGCAACAAACATGGGTCAAGTTGCGGGACCTGCATCAAGGTCTGCCCCTGGAACAAGCCCTTTACTCCGTTTCATCGCTTAATGATGTGGACCATGCGCACCATACCTATTATGCGCAACTTCGCTATCTGGGGTGACGATCTCATGGGTTATGGTAAACCTGAGTTGAAATATAAATGGTGGTTTGATCTCGAGGATGTGGATGGGCAGCTTCGGGTACCCCCCAAAAGCCAGGATGTTGATTTTTATGAGGCACAAAAGGGCGGGGACCCCCATGCGGATGCTCCTGAAGAAAGGAAAGAAGAAAGATGAAATTGTTTACTCCGAAAATGCGAGACTTTGATAAACTGGGCCGCTCCGATCCTTACCCGATGCATAAGCTTAAGAGGGTTGAACGACCAACCACGAGAATTGATGATGAACAGGTACAGAGGGTTGATGAACGAGAGAGCGGCTTCAATCGTGCGGGGCGAGGAGATTTCGGCCCCAATCTCAAAAAGGAATACTTTCGCTTTGTAAACAAACATCCGCTGTCCAGTGCCCTGTTAAACATGGGCTTCAGCCTGCGTAAGCAGGTGGATGGAAAGGTCGCCGACAAGATTGCGCCTCTTCCTGATAATCCCCTCCAGATGACGACCCACATCAAGGAGACGGCCTATTTCCTAAGGGCTGATATGGTGGGGATCTGTGAATTGCCTCCCTATGCCGTGTATTCCTGGGGAGCGTGGCACGGGGGGGAGAAGATCGAGATCGACCACAAATATGCCATTGCAATCTTGATTGACCAAGACTCACGTACCGAAGAGGCCTATAACGGGCATGACTGGATTAGCAATTCCATGAGTTTCATGTCATATACCGCCTCCGGATTTATTGCCTGTATCCTGGCCGATTATATCCGTCAATTGGGTTACCCAGCTCGGGCCCACCACGCCTTGAACTATGGGGTGGTACTGCCGCCGATTCTGCTGTGGGCGGGCCTTGGAGAGATGTGTCGTATTGGTGATATCGTGCTCAATCCCTTTTTGGGTACACGTTTCAAGGCTGCGGTGGTGACCACCGACCTTCCTTTGACGCCGGACAAGCCTATTGATTTCGGCCTCCAGGATTTCTGTAATACTTGTAAGAAATGCGCGCGTGAATGCCCTTCCGGTGCTATCAGCCATGGGGACAAGGTCGTGCACAACAACTATGAAAAGTGGCCCAATGATGTGGAGAAATGCACGACCATGCGGGTGGGCAACCAGCAAGGCGCCAGCTGCGGGTCCTGTATCAAGGCATGTCCCTGGAGCAAACCCTATACCCCTTTTCACCGCACGATCAACTGGACCATGCGTCATATCCCGCTGATGAGGCGATTTGGCATATGGGGTGATGATTTAATGGGATACGGAAAACCGGATTACAAGCGGAAGTGGTGGCTCGACCTAGAGGACGTGGATGGTGAACTCCGCGTTCCACCATCTCAAAACAAAGAAGAGATTTAACCAGCAGCCATTCCCGAGGACCGAAACCCGTCTAAACGAAGGCGGGCCGAAGCCCGTTTTGTTTAGACGGGCCGAAGCCCGTTTTGTTTAGACGGGCCACTCACAGTAAACTGCCGAGAAATGTAGGCTATGATGCCTGGCTCTTCTCCAAGTTAGTTGGAGAAGGGGGTCGGCCCGCCACAAAAAAGGCGACCCCTTGTACCCTCTGGGATCACACTTACTCACTGGGAGATAACCGACTTATTGGCCCTTAATTAACTGCAACTAATCGGGAGATGATCCTGATGCCTTAACATGCCAACGGGGGTCAGAAGGAGAAAGCCCCTGGTTTCGAACCCTATTGTTTTTTTTCACTCGCTTTGAAACCGGTAATCACGTCTTTAATGAGTTGCCCTGATGATGTCTTCGCAGAGGGATTCATCTTGACAAGTTCTTCCCATGCCTTAATGGCGCCCTGAATATCATCCAAGTCATGCATGAGTACGATGCCTTTGTTCAGTCGGGAGAACTCGTGGCTGGGATCCGATTTGATGGCCTGATCAAATGCCTCGATAGCCTGGTTGGGTTTCCCGCTTCGTCGATACATTACCCCTAAGTCGGTCCAGACATTGGGATTATTAGGCGCCAGCTCTAAAGCTTTTTTATAGGCCTTGATAGCCCCTTCAAATTGATTCGTATCGAAATAGAGGTTTCCCAATTGAATCCACGCATCAACATTCTCGGGTTTCAAAGAGGTCTCCATTTCAAGGGTTGAGATCTTACCGGTCTGATCAGAGGTTATTTGATTATCTTGAGTGACTTGTGGCTGAACACTTTGGACGGGCGCGGATTCTCCCGCGCTAAATTTAAATGAACTGAGAGTGGCCCCGCCGAGGAACCCCACCCCTAACGAAATGAGAATGGCGATAAGCATCGTCTCTTTTTTAACATATCCGCTACCACTTTCCTTTTTCTCTGCCATGAGGCCTCCAATGCCGTGTTTACGAGAAAAAGCCAGAATGCCCCGTGCTGTGCGCGGGGATGAATGGCATTTGAGAGTATGGGGCATGAACCCCCAATCCTATGAGTCTTTTTCTTTAGAAGAAGCTCCGACCTTTGGTCGGGCTTCTTCACATGACGGTGTCGTAAAAATTTGACTACCTGACCTTATAAGACTAATCATCCACCTGGCCCCATGTCAAGGAGTGCGTTTTATGTAAAAAAATCCTTGACATGGTCTACCACATTGTGGCATGAATATAAACGTTACCTTCATAAACCTCTCTCTGAGGTGGCCCCTGAGGTATTGGCACCCCCTTTCGCCAAGCTCAGGGGCATTTTTTTATTTGAAATCTCATTTTTGCTGTGTTAAATCGAAATCGGGTAGGCTATAGTCACAAAAGTCCATCAGTAATATTTGCCCTAATTTTTTGATTAGAGGGACGATGCGGCTTGGCCTAGCCTCCCTCAGAGTCCAGCATCGGCTCAATTCTTGCACCGGATCCGTGATAACATTTTGACATTTACCCGCCGTCGGTGTGGAGGGTTTACCTGCCATCGGTGTGGCGGGTTTGCCCGCTTTAGACGTGCAAGGCATTGAGGTCATTGATTAATTGAACACCCAGGCTGAAAGTTTTCTTGATACCGCTTAAATCCAAACGAACATTTTTCTCAAAGTGGGATTTCTTTGGATCTTTTTAAGTATTATAAGCCATTCTCCAACCCTGAATGTTTCGCATGAGACGAAGTGTTTAGGCCCACAGAAATGTTAAGGGGGAGGGAGAAAAATCTTGTTGTGGCAGTTGAACGAACAGAGAAGCTGCTTATATTTTAACTACTTTCATTCAAGGGGCTTGAGCGCCATCCCTTTGAATTCCTATTTTATATAAAACCCAACCAAAAATAAGGAGTATTTCATGAATGAAAAAAAGAGTTGGTGGAAAGAAAAAGCCATTTTGAGCGGGACTTTATGTTGCCTGGGCTTATTGTTTAGTGCTGGGTTGCTATTCACTCCCATTTCTGTTCAGGGGGCAAACGCGAGGCCTCTAGCGCTGGCGACCCCAGGATCCTTTACGGAACTTGTCAAAGAGGCCCGTCCTTCGGTGGTAAACATAAGCACTGTAAAAGTCATAAAAGGGGGAGAAGAAAGAGAGCCCTTAACGCCTTTCGGCCCTCAGGATCCTTTTAAAGATTTTTTTGATCGGTTTTTCAAAGACCAGATGCCGAGGGAATTTAAGCAGCAAAGCCTTGGAACCGGTTTTATTATTGACAAAGATGGTTTCATCTTGACCAACAACCATGTGGTGGAAAAGTCGGATGAGATCAAGGTCCGGTTGTCGGATGATACGGAATATATCGCGCAAATCATCGGGCGCGATCCAAAGACCGACCTGGCTCTGATCAAAATAGAGCCGGATAATTCGTTACACCCGCTCCCGATGGGTGATTCGGACAAACTGGAAGTGGGGGAATGGGTAATCGCCATCGGAAATCCTTTCGGCCTGGGCAATACAGTCACCGCGGGTATTGTGAGTGCAAAATACCGTCAAATCGGTATGGGGACCTACGAGAATTTTATCCAGACCGATGCCTCCATCAACCCCGGAAACAGCGGAGGTCCTCTCCTGAACATTAAAGGGGAGGTGATTGGGATCAATACGGCCATTTTCTCCCGGACCGGAGGGAGTGTGGGCATCGGTTTCGCCATCCCTGTGAATATGGCCAAGGAACTTCTTCCCCAGCTAAAAAAAGGGAAGGTGGTCAGGGGATGGCTTGGTGTGATGATCCAGACTATTACGCCTGAGCTGAAAGACAAACTCGATCTCAAGGATGAAAAGGGTGCCCTGGTTGCGGATGTCACATCCGGCGGACCGGCGGATAAAGCGGGTATCAAGCGCGGGGATGTGATCGTCACCTTCGATGGCAAGGAGATAAAAGAGATGAAGGATCTCCCATACATCGTCGGATCGACTCCAGTGGGTAAAGAGGTTGCGGTGGAAGTCATCCGAAAAGGCCGGATCGAGCGTATCGAGGTCAAGATCGGGGAGCTTGAAGCGGAAAAGGAAGCCCAGGTGGAGGTCGCAGAGGGGCCCAAACTGGGTTTGACAGTACACGAGTTGACCCCTGAACTTGCACGGGGTTACGGCCTTACTGAAACGAGTGGACTGGTCGCAGTCGATGTGGAAGGCAACTCACCCGCATCAGAAGCCGGGATCAGACCGGGCGATCTTATCGTGGAGATCGACCAGGTGCCGGTAAGAGATCTTGACCGATTCAATACAATAATATCGGGCTATCGGGATGGGGATACGGTTCTCTTCCTGGTCAAAAGGAGGGGGACTACCCTTTATTTGACGCTTAAGGTAACAGAATAATAAAAAAAAGGATCCAAGGATTCAAGGGATCGAGGGTTCGAGTGTTTTTGCCCACCTATTTCTATAGCGAAATCGGCTTTCTTTAGTGACTCCTTGACCTCGGACAATTTTTCTATTTTTTATCTAGAATTGAACTCTATGACTGTTCTCTGTGCGTCAGGCTGTCCTCGCGGACGGCTTAGAAGAAGCCCTGACCATTGGTTAGGGCTTCTTTACTTGTATAGAGGATGGATTTGACCAAATCACCCAGGGTAGTGAGGTGGGGGTCTTTCAAGTCGCTTAACAAACCATGCAGAGAATTCAAAGCCGGTGAAATATAGGCTTCGAAGTGGGACTTTTTTTTCACCCTGCTCAAATAGGAGAAAGCCCCTAGTATCTGAAGATTTCTCTGAATGGCCAAGTAGGGAAAAACTTCCTGGAAGGGGCCGATTCCTTTTGGATCGCAGTTCTGAAGGAGATCCAGATAGTATTGGAAGATCAAGTCCCTTTCCCCGGCAGATAGGGCGGTATAGGGGTCGATGAGGAGTGAAGCAAGGTCGTATCCCAGGGGTCCAAGACGGCCACCTTGCCAATCGAGAATTCCTATTCTGTCATTAGAAAGGATAATATTTCTCGACTGAAAATCACGGTGTAGAAAAAATTTGTTTTCAGCCCTTGAGGCCATCCCGGCTAAATGATCGAAAGGCCCATCCAAT
>JAQYVK010000089.1 GCA_030145585.1 Desulfatiglandales bacterium
CGATGGCGAATAAAGAGTTCCATGAGTCGTGTAAACCCTTTGCCCGGGACGGCCACGTCATCTGCACGGAAAAAAACAATGCCCTCTCTTTTTTCGCTCGCATCCAGGGCTGAATCGATACATCTCGTGACCCTCGAAACAAGATCCTTGGGAGGAGAAAGCCAGATACGTGAAATCGAATGGGACATCAGGACCTCCCTGGAGTTTCCATCCCGGATTGAAGCCAGCTTAGCGTGTTTTCAGCACCCTCTAAGTTGATAGGTAACCCCGGTTTTGACCTTCCCGCCAAGGCTTTGTCCATCAGGGCAGCCAGTCGAACGGGTAGAAGGTCATTTTCCTCTATCACTGTCAGGGCTTCCATGCGGGACAAAAGATCGGCTCGGAGGCCCTGTTCCCTGTTGCGAGCATAGGGCCATACTAGGGCCCGCACACCGGTAGCCAGGATGTTCATGCAGGTATTGTAACCGGCCATGCTCACCGAAAGATCGGCTGCGGCCAGGTAGGACACAAAATCCGATGTGAAGCGAAAAACTTGCATCCGATCGATCGAGAGAGATTGGAGCCGTTGGAAGGCTTCATCTTTGATAAACGGCCCGGTAAATACTATGAGATGGATGGGACCTTCTTTCTCCATCAATCGAAAAGCATGAGCCACCGTCTCCAGAAGCCGGAATCCCACCTTGCCACCCCCTGAGCTGGCCACCACGAGCTTATCATTATCATGAAGGCCCAGCTCTTTCCTGAGCCTTGATCTGGCATCAGGAGACGGTTTTGGGGTAATAAATCCCGTGTAAACAATGGGCACGGTAATGTCATCGACCCTTGAAAAGGTCTCCTGAAGTTTGATGAGGGATGGGTCCGAGTGTACCAGCAGGGCGTCAAAATAACTGTTTAGTACGCCGACCACCCGTTGCTCATAGGCGACAGGATCCCGCTTTTCCACCAGGATATCCCGAAGACTGCAGACCACATGACTCGTCGAAAAATCCCCGTTGCGGACCCCTTTTAAGACCGGTTCCAGTTCGAAATTGAAGGCACTTCGACCAAATGGAAATAGCTCCACGATGAAAACAACCGGGGCTTCCTTTTCAAAAAGGTCCATGAGGCGACTCTGACGCACTTTTTTGACCTGCTCTACCGAGAGGTTTGTATCTGTACTGATAAGGTTTTTAAAACCGAAATCCATCGTCAATCCGGGAAGGCGCACTTCTTGGACATGATTTGGGGGTGGCATATCGATTGGAGGTCCACCCGTGACAAAAAAGACTTCATGCCCCTTCAGCGCTTGGCAAATTTCCAGGCTCCTCAAATAGTGACCGACTCCAACGAGATTTTGACAATAGAGGATAATTTTCATTTCATTTAGGGCGTAACCGTTTCATGGTTTTTGGAAAGGTTCAGGGCATTGATCTCAATAATTCCTATCCCCGCGTTGTCATGGCAGAGCCAGTGAATATGATGTCCCCGGATCAGGGGAGGTTCCGAGGGCAGAAATTTGCGACCTGACAGATGGTAGACAAGACTCTTAATCACCCCCTCGTGGGTGACCACCAGAATCGTTTCCCCGACCCAATTTTTTGCTGCTGCCAGAAGCGCGTCCTGACTCCTTTTTAGTACGCTGCGGCGGTCTTCCCCACCTGGGGGACAAAAATTCCAACCGGCATTTACTTGTTCTGTCAGGCGCTCTTTATCATTCTCTTTGAGCTGCATTAACGTCTCGCCTGTCCATCTTCCCCAGTCCTGCTCCCTGAGTCGAGAGTCTTGTACCATCGGCACCCTGAGGATCTGGTTTATCAGGGTGGCCGTTTCCATAGCGCGACCCAAGTCGCTTGAGATTATCCGGCTCCAGCGAACGCCAATCAGGATATCCGCCCATAGGTCGGCCTTATGGCGAGCTTCAGGCGTCAAGGGGCTGTCCTCTTGTCCCTGAATACGCTTCGTTTGGTTCCACTCCGTCTTTCCGTGTCGCAAAAGGGCGAACCGTGTTATGGGATTTTGACCCCCCATCAATGTCCCCTTATATTGGTTTCTGAAAAAATCCGTCCTTTGGGCGGTGTCAGAGTCAATTGGCTCTGCCGAAAGCAATGATACTTGGTGTTTAAATTCGAAATCCCTGGCCCAGACCTGAATTCATTTGATTCGATGGAAAACTATCATTTGTATATATAACAGTAATAAATAGATAGGCCCAATAAAGTCGCGCCAGGGCGGGCCGAATATCGAAATCCGAAACAAATTCAAAGCCATAATGTTCCAATGTCAGAAACAAACACGCCAAGTCGCAGTCTCCAAACCGAATGTCGCACAGTACAGTTTTGGTCATTTGGATTTTGGTCATTTGATATTGTTTCGAATTTCGGATTTCGAAATTCGAGTTTTGATCTTCTTTTGAGCGATGACCCCCAAACCCCTATGAGGTGTCGCCTCAAGAACACGTTCTCTGGACGTGGATCTTTTACTTCTTAGGGCCACCAATGTGCTTTCGTCGTACAAGGATTTCCATTTCCTTTTCCATGTTTCGATAATTTTTCTCCAAATCGTGTCTATCACGAACATACAATCTTGCCGACTTTCCCATATTACGTCTAAGATCATTGTCCTTCAAAAGGCGATCCATCGCCCCCACGAAGGGGCTTAGGGTATTCATGGGCACCAAAATCCCTGTTTTCCCGTCCTGTACGACCTCCGGGATCCCCCCGTTGGCGCAGGCGACCACGGGCAGGCCACATGCTTGGGCTTCCAGAAAAACCATTCCCAGGGTCTCACGAAAACCGGGAAAAGCAAAGATATCACCTGCGCTGTAAAAACGGGACATCTCATTTCGTGGAATTTTACCTACGAACCGGACCCTTCCGGGTAATTGCTTTGAGGCAAAGCGTTGTAAGTTTCCCTTTTCCTTACCATCCCCTGCAATGACTAGGGTAAATCGCAGACCTTGCCGAAAGAGCTCTCCGCAAGCGCGAATAACCCACAGGAGCCCCTGAGTTTTCACATCAGGACGGAACATAGCCGCGGAAAGGACCGTCGGCCCATTCCCGATGCCCCACAAACGCCGCAGTTCGGTACGGCTCTTTTCATCGAACACAAAATCCTCCGGTTTGATACCCGGTGCCACATAGCTAATCCGGCGGTGGGGTATTATCCGTCGCAAGTTGACCAGATCCTCCTTCCGATTCGTAAAGACCTTCTGGGCGGCACACAGGGCCTTTTTGTTCAAGATGTATCCTGGGAGAGTCTTCAATTTCCTTTTTCTCTTGGAAGAATACATGCCTTGAAAGATGGCATAAGGCACTTTGGAACGATGACAAACTGCTGGGCCCAGGAGATCGGGGGCCTTGTAGTAGGCGTGGTAGGTGAGCCACAGATCAGGTTTGAGTCGTCTGACATCCCTAAAGGACCGATTTTGTTCACGCAGGATCTTAGGCCAATTCCACGGTTTCCAATAGATCCATCTGGCCCTCAGCGTGTTCGCCTCCGCGATTTGATGTCCCCGGCCTTTAAGATAGTCGTAAAGACCGGTGGCAGTCACCAAATCCCCTGATGGGTTCGGATGTCCGAGTGGTTTAAATGGAGGGTAGAAAAATATGCGCATCCACTTTGTCCAATAATGAACTGATAATGTTGCCGGGTTAAGGGAAGCCCTCCAAAAAGGGACCAGATTAATCCGAATCTGAGGACATAATCCCTTCTTTTTTATAGAGGGCTGCAAGCTCAGTGATAAGGGTCTTGTTGTTAAAATCTCGAACAACACGGTCCCTGGCTTGCGAGATAATGCGTTCTCTCAAAGGCCTCTCCGTGAGGAGCCGAGACATGGCATCCGCCATTTTTTCCGGTTCTCCTGGAGGGACAAGGAGACCTGTCTTTTCGTGGTCAAGCAGTTCGGGAATGGCCGAGACCTTAGTCGAGACGATCGGAACCCCCATAGCCATACTCTCCAAAAAGACGTTGGGTATCCCATCCCTGTCACCATCCGGTGCCACTTCACAACCGAGAACGAAGAGATCCGCCTTGCGATAATGGTTCAAAACCACTCGGTGGGGCTGGGTTCCGAGCCAACGGGTGATGGGCTTCAGACCCAGTTGATCTATAAGGGAAAGAATCTCCTCCCGGTCGTCCCCATCCCCAATGAGGGTATGTTGTATCTGAAACCCTTTATCCCTGAGGTGCTGAAGGGCCTTGTAAACGGTGGGTAACCCTTTTTTTCTTGTCATTCGGGCCACGGTGAAGATTTGGTAAGGAGAGGAGGGTCCCGCTTCCTTTTTTTGATCAGAAAAAAGATGGATGTCTATACCGTGATAAATACGATGAATGGGGCGCTGATCTCCGTTTGTAAAACTCCTCAAGTAATGTCTGTTATACTCCGTACAGGTCACTACAAAACGGGCAAGAAGGATCTTTTCCCGAAGCTGTCTCTGATCCGAAGTAAAGATGTCTTTTGCATGGGCCGTGAAACTGAAAGGAATGCCGCACAACCGGTTGGAGAACATGGCCACGGAGGTGGGTGAATGGGCAAAATGCGCGTGTAGGTGGACGACGCCGGAACCTGGAAGCAATCGATCTACCAAATATCCGGCCTGGAGCACATGTTTTAGAGTCGCAGGTTTTTTCGTTCTCAGGAAGCGTTTCAGGGCGGTTTTAAGGGTCTTGACATATTCTCCCGGTCTCTTGCCTATCTGCAAGATATTGTGAAATAGGAGTTTTGGGAGGTGGGCCAAAATACTTTCCGGGAGATAATCCACCTTTGCTTTTATTTTAGTCACGCTTTCATGGCAGAAGGGTTCTCTCGGATGACGCATCGAGAAAAGATGGATCTTAAAACCCAATTTTTCCAGTAGGAGGATTTCGTTGGATATAAAGGTCTCGGAAATGCGTGGGTAACCTTTTAAAATAATCCCTAAAACGGGTGAGACCGATGTTTTCATTATTCTATCATCTTGCATACCCTGAGCCGCTGGCTAATGACTTCGAGCCCAGTAAACCGGAATTGGGCAATGGCTTCATGAAAGGGTTCAGGGCGTTCCAGGAGGGTAAAGAGTTTATCTCGCAGGGTTTCCGGAGAGAAAGAATTCCAGGGGATATAATCGACCATGTTTTGGCTGTGAAACACCTCTGCCCGGATAAGCTGTTCTTTTCGTGGCGCTTCACGGGGAACAATCAAAGCGACCGTTCCCTGGGAAAGGATTTCACAGATCGTGTTGTATCCACCCATAGTTACGACGAGATCTGCCGCTGCCAATATTTCTTCCATCCTCCGGTAGAAATGCTGGGTTTTCACGCCCAATTTTCTGGCCCGTTTGATGATGTCGGCCCTTTCTTCCTTTGGCATGAATGGTCCTGTGATGCAGACGCTCGTAAATGGAGGGGGGACGCTTTCCGATTCGAGCATGGAAAGATATGTATCCATGATAAAATATCCGTCTCCACCTCCGCCTGCGGTGACAACCACGAGTTTTTTATCATTGTTCCCCACATGTTTTTTCTTGGTCTTTAGAACGGCCTTCTTGCTCGGAACCTTTCGTGGAATGTAGCCGGTGAAAAACATTTTCCGACTGATTGAATCCGGAACAGCATACTCTCTTACCGGATCGTAAAACTCCTTATTACCGTAAACCCATATCTCATCATAAAGCTCCTCCATGACCCTATAAACATCCTTTTCCTTCCAGTCCTTTTGTACAACAGAAGCCTCATCCATGATGTCCCTCAAGCCGAGGACAGTGCACGTCCTGGGAAGGCACCGTCGGAGCCACTTGAGGGTGGGCAGGACCTCCTTCTTCAGACCAAGGGGTTCTTTGTCCACAATGAAGAGGTCGGGTTGGAAGGTTTTGGCCGTTGCTTTGATGATATTTTTCCGAATATCTAGGGCATGTTCCGGATTGATTTTGATGGAGAGGGGAAGATATTCCTCATTTGTTTTCTTGATCATGCCCGGTATCCGAACAAAGTCGATCTGATCAGGCATTGGATACCTGCCCACAATGGTGGATCCCGTCAAGATGAGGATGTTGATATCAACGTCCCGCAAATGAGAGGCGATAGCCATGGTACGGCGTATATGTCCGAGGCCATAGGTGTCATGGGAGTACATGAGGATGTTATAATAAGATTTGACTCGTCGGCTCATTTCCTGAAATTAAAAGGGATCTCCCTGCATTTAAACCGCCGGTTTGGGACGGGTCGGAGAGATCCCCTGTTCCCTTTGGAAAAAATGATGATTCCCTGCATCCGGTAGGTATTCTGGGACAATAGGAATCGAGATCAGACCTGAAATATTTCACTGAAATCGGGCTCAAATCGGTTGTAACTTTTTGAAACAACGAAAAAAAACCGGATTAAAGCCAGCAATGACCCTATCACACCCTGCAAGATAAGCGCAAGGCAGAAAAATAAAAAGCATTGGAAAAAACACCTCTATTTGCACTTGTAAAATGGCGTTCTAAAGTCGAAATGGGAGGGGGAGAAAAGGCATCACCACCATGATGTTAGGTTTTTTTAAGGACAACAAGGGTCACATCGTCATCGAACTCTCTCTCCTCGCCCATGTGAATGATCACTTTCTCCATAATGGCATCTATGACCTGCTGGGCGGTCCGACCTTTTTTTATCACTTCCATGAACTTTGCTTGG
>JAQYVK010000090.1 GCA_030145585.1 Desulfatiglandales bacterium
CAAAATAATCTCTGGGCTTATTGACATAGGGTGAATAAAATGACAGAATGACATCCGTAGCATGGGTGATGTCAATAGTGTGGAAAGAGGGGTTTCTCAATAATCCCTTGAAATGCGGTTTTGACTGAAGCCCCAAAGATCGACGATAAAGTTTGCAGTAAGAAAAACCTGTATTTGGAAGGAGGTCCATTGAGTCGAAACGATTTAATCCAACTTGAAGGTATCGTTACCCGGGTACTGGGTGGCGGGACCATGGAAATAGAATGCGATAATCAAGTCATTGTAAGAGGTGTCCTTTCAGGCAGGATGAAAAAACATAGGATCAAGGTAATAAAAGGTGATCGCGTTCAGGTAAGCGTCTCCCCATATGATACCACACATGGAATCATTACCTTCCGTTTCAATTAAACCTTAGGTCATTGTCATCCCCTAAAAATATCCAGTTCCTTTCATGCCCAGGAAATCGCTTAATTCCGTTGGCAGAGTTCAATAAGCACCCCGTTGGACTCTTTAGGATGAATAAACGCAATCCTGGCCCCCCCGGCACCCTTCCTCGGTTCCTCATCGATTAGTCGGATGCCTTTCGACCTCAACTCCTTTAATGCTTCATCGATATTTTCCACCCTGAACGCGATGTGTTGAATGCCCTCGCCTTTCGCGCCAATATATTTGGCTACAGGGCCTGAGGGATCTGTAGATTCAAGTAATTCCAATTCACTGTCTGTAATAGGTAGAAAGGCCACGTTGACTTTCTGGTCCTCCACGTTTTCTATCCCTTCGATCTCAAGTCCGAGGATGTCCCTGTAAAACGTACCCGCTTGTTCGATATTCTTGACCGCAATTCCGATATGATCGATGTGTTTTATTTTCATGTTTTACTCCTCAATGTTATTAGAAGCCATCTCAAAAAAGCCAAATAGCCCGATCTCCGCGTCCGGCTTGAATCTTATCCTCAAAATATTTACATATATTCCTCCGGTTACGATCCTACGCCGTCCTTGACCTCGAACTATTTTTCTATTTTTGAGATAGCTTCTAGAAATGCTTGCATCCTCTGATATGTATATTATAATTATAAAAATAACGTGAAGACAATGTTTCGTTGGGTTTCGCCCTTTTTTAAAGCGTGGTTTCAATGGCTCTCCCCGTAGGATGGGTTGAGGTTCGAAACCCATCATAGAAGCAACGGCTCAACCCAACCTACAGATATCTTCCCGGTTGCAAAGCTTAAGCGAACCCCCTGTGTTAGATAAAAGATGTGGGTCCCTAAAGGGTAGGTTATGATATGAAAAAAGGACCGTTTGATTTTGCAGGCATGGGAGATGAGCCTCCTGCCCGGCAGGAAGATTCCTTTGAAGAGTTTGAGGCAACGGAGCTCTATTGCCCCAAATGCGGGATGGCCGTTCCGGTCCGGAAGTCTCTTTTACTGATCTTACCCGATGGGGATAAATACGAATATCGCTGTCAGCACTGTGGCGGGACCGTCGGAGACAAGATAGACAAAAATGGTCAGTTTTATGATCTACTAAAAACCTAGGGGATATACTACGCAGAGCAACATATTGTTTGCATTACCTCGGAAATGGGCCATCCGCGTTGCTTCGATTTCCCAACCACCCACTCGCTACGCTCGTTAGAGACATCCGACGTCGCTCCCTTGGAGCTATGGCGGGACAGGCGGAGGCCACAGAAGGAGGTTTATTTTCAATTACTTAGCTTGGATAGACCTCGTAGATGCCAAACCTTGTCAGCCAACCCAATTCTGTACCTTCAAACCTGGTATGCGTTGAAACTCTCGCTCGTTGTTGGTTACTATCGTAAGGGCGCCCGCCTTGGCGTGGGCGGCAATCCACAAATCGTTGTTACCGATAGACTTCCCTTTGGCCTCCAGTGATGCACGGATGGCCCCATAAGTTTTCCCGGCATTCTCTGGCATTGGCAAAACAGGAACAAAGGTCCTGAACTCCTCCAGTAACTGCAAAGCCTTTTTACGCTGCTGACTTTTCTCTGCACCATACAGGAGTTCCCCCCACGTGATAACTGAGATCGCAGCATCACCAGGCTTAAGCTTTTGAAAACGCGCTAACACTTCCCCAGGTTTCTGACGTTGAATGTAAATGCAAATATTGGTGTCCAACAGATAACGAGTGGGCATCACAATCCCTCGCGATGCTGTGGCGGCATATCTTGGCGGCCTTCGGCAAGAAAATCGTCGGGAAGGTTGGTTAACAGCTCAAAAGCCCGAGCCAAGCCTTTTTTCGGTTCTCGAAGCACAATTTCGTCGCCACGGCGGAAAATTTCAAGCACCTTGCACCTGACGGAGAAATCCTTTGGCAACCTGACCGCCTGACTATTTCCTGATTTAAAAACTCGAGTCGTCGTCACAACAGCCTCCTTTCTTTGGGGCACGAGTTTGTTCCCCCTTACGGAATCGCAAGCGACCCTTCTGTATCTGTATACACATTGAAGTATATACTTATTGAAAATTATTGTCAATTTATTTATATAATGAGCCTACTCATCTTGGAGCGGGGTCGAACCAAGCTGGATGCTCAATTATTAAGGGAAATATTACGCAAATGTGATGGCGGAAAATAAGGTTGGTCTGCAATTTTCAGGATTATTTTGGCGGGCTTTGGTCTAAAGAGGTAGATGGTTGCAAAACCCCAATCTTTACAGCCTAAAAGAATGCCATCTCATTTTTAGTTATCCAGATCAATACAATCGGCACAGGGCGCAAGGTTAAAAATGACCTCTAAATGCCCTGTGCCTTGTGCCTTGCGCCTTATACCTTCTTCATATACCTTGCGCCTTTTATTTAATCAAACCATGCGATACCACCGGACCCTTTGGAAAATTTGGTTGCTTGGGGTTTTAGTTTGGCTAAAAAAAGGGCCCTCCCGTCCGTCTGCATATCGCTGATACTGAGGTCAAATTCTTTGGAGGTCCAGGCGGGGACAAGGGACCTGCCATTTATCTTGTAGGCGTTCAGCTTGGCTTTGTTATAGGACTTGAAAGACCCCTGGTATTCTCCCACGACCCCCAAGCTGGGAATGTTTTTCACGGCCAGGACCTCCTTCTTTCCGTCCCCGTCAATGTCCATGATGACTAACCTGCTGTTTAACGGAACCATGGATTCCGGATCATTGGCGGACATGTATTCCTCCTCATAGAAACCGGTCCCGATGGTGTTATTGGTGCCCCCCACTGGTTTGTCGCTGTACCATAGTTTATTACCTTCGCGGTCCCAGACCAGAAGATAGGAGTCTTTGTTCAAACCGATAAACTCCATTTGGCCGTCCCGATCCATGTCCAAGACCGTTAAGGTATAAAACTGGAGCCCTTTCAATTTACCCAAAGACTCTTGCCGGGTCAATTTCCCCCCTTTGTCGTAATCCATAAAAGATATTTTGCCTTTGAAGACCTCCCTGAGCCCTGAGTCCTGAAAGAGAAGCAGGGGTTTACTGTTGTCCAGCCGGCTCAGAATCCGCAGATGGCCTCCTCGGCGAAAAAGGTTCTGAAACTTGTCTGTCCATTCCCATACGCTGGTTCGCACCCTTTCACCATATAGGCTGACAAGGTAGATCTCTGCCTTGCCGTTCTCGTCCCCATCTCCCACACTGACTTTTAGAAAACTCTCACCATAAGAGGGTTCAAGGCGACCTTTGAGAACCATGGTTCCCTTGTCTTTGACGTAGATCAGCAATTTATCCCGTCCCAAGACAACCCATTCGGCCAGGCCATCTCCATTGAGATCGCCGATGTCGAAAGCCATCAGCGCCAGTTTTATGGAAACCTCGCCACTGGGACGGAGACCGGCGTCGGAACTTTTGGCCTTAGCAAAGAGATTGTCGGTCGCTTCCGACTCGAGCGTAATAGAAGCGAGTCCAGCCCTCCTCTTTGGTTGTAAAGGGATCCCTTCGATGACGGATCTGAACTGGTAAGCCACATCGGCCATTGTGAGGATAAGCCGATCTTCATCCACCACCTCTGAGACCCTTGTCAATCCCGCTTCTCCCTTTTTGAGGTCCAGGACGGAAAAATCCAGGCTATATCCTTCTCCGAGCGTGGTGACGCTCCCAAAGACGGCATAGTCAGCCCCAACCTCGCGGGCAAGCTCCTCGGCCCGATCCCGGGAGATCACCCCCTCCTTTTCCTTGTCACTCAATAGGGCGCCATATCGCCCTTCATCTATGATCTCGATACCCCCTCCTGCCAGGCGAGAGACGAACATGCTGGTGAACCCCTTGCGCAGATAGGTCTTGGATGGATCCGCGTGGACGGTCACGGGGAAAAAGATCACCCGCTTGTCCGCTGCCCTAACGGGCGGGGGAAGGAAAAAAAAGAGGGATAAGACCCATAGATAAGCCGTTGTTTTTATAAGATACTTTTTACCCATATATGTCTCAATTCTTTTAGCTAATTTTTGCAAACTCCAATATCCTGGCGTGGCAAGAGATCAAAGAGGACACCGCAAAGCTCTATAATGAGGATTAGAATGACAAATGTCAAAATCCAAATGACCAATCAAATCTAAATGATTAAATGCCAAAAGATTTAAGTTTGATGAGGTCGTAAAAAGTACGAGAGTTCGTCACTCCGGCGAAAGCCGGAGTCCATAATTTTTTGAAAAGACTGGATTCCGGCTTTCGCCGGAATGACAACCAAGATGAATAACTGACTTTTTACGAGACCATCAAGTTTAACCGATCTCAATTTTGGAATTTTGCCTTTGAAAATAAAAATCTGATACTGCATGGTGGCAGCCCTTCTCAGGGGGCCATTCGAGCCCACATCCTTAGGGTGTGGAGTTCCTTATTTAAAGGCTAAAAATGCCGGGACATCATTATTTTCTGATTCTAAAAGGGTAAGGAATAATGCAAGGGAAGTCAAATATAAATAAAGGCGAGTGGCGCAGGGCGCAGGGCACAGGGCGCATGGCGATTAGAGGAGAGACTTTTTTTAAACCTTTAATAGGGGATAGGAGTTATGGAAAACCATTTGATTTTATTGGGAATTTTTTATGATAGTCATTGTCAGAAATAGGTTCCGATTGGCCTTTTTACTCTAATTTGCCAGAATGCCCCGCCCCGTCGAAGATCCCGCATGGCGGGGGAAGAGCGGGGAGAACCCTCGTGCTTTGCACGAGACTGAATGGTTCCTTTTAAGTTCCCCTCCCTTGATGGGAGGTGCTGACTGTAGATGCTCAATTTCTTACAGTCAGCCGGAGGGATGGAAAAAACAGGTATCACCCCCACCT
>JAQYVK010000091.1 GCA_030145585.1 Desulfatiglandales bacterium
GCCGCTTTTATAGGGTCTGATTCGATAGTTACGCGCTTGATTCCGGAGGTGATCAGCCCCCGTCTCACACTTTCAAGAAAATCTATTTCGTCGTCAATGACAATGATGCTGTAATCCATTCTTGTAATCTCTCTTCGAACATGAAAGCCGGGTGAGCGGTAGATTGTGTGAATATCGAGGATATTGAAATACTCAATGATTTAGTGAATTTAGCAATATTTATGCCAGTGTCACAGTTCAATGATTAATCACCATTCCCTATGAATTACAGGGTGTTGGGTCAAACCAATTAAAAGCAGTATCAATCACTATGAAAAAAAATACCAAATGACGGGAAATACAATGCCACTTTCACATAAAAAGTGGTAAAAAGTTACACATCCAAAGAGCGGTTCTCCGTGACCCCCCATGTCGTGTCAGGAGATTTGTCCTAGTGTTGTGTCTCAAAAGTTCTTTACCCGATTTTAGCAATTTAAGATGTTAATGAAACATGAAATGAAACAAGCATTGTGAAAATCCGAATAACGAAATCCGAAATCCGAAACAATATCAAAATCCGAATGTTCAAAATTCAAAACAAGTGCTCTTGAGCCCATAGAATAGGTTTTGGTCATTTGTATTTTGGTTATTCGAATTTGTTTCGATATTCGGATTTCGAATTTCCCGTCACTACAAAGTGGGTTAAATGTATCAAATAATGCGACACTCCATCTTGTCATTAATAGGCGCAGAATTTATGAGACGGGGTACTAGTCCCTTTGATCATGCCCACCTTTGATAAACCATACGACGTGATTGTGGTCGGTGCCGGCCATGCGGGTTGCGAAGCCGCTTTGGCAGCCGCACGTATGGGCCACCCTACCTTGCTCCTGACCATGAATCTTGACCACATCGCAGCCATGAGCTGCAACCCGGCCATTGGGGGACTGGCCAAGGGACATCTGGTTAAGGAAATTGATGCGCTGGGCGGTGAGATGGCAAAAAATGCCGATCAGACAGGTATTCAGTTCAGACGCTTAAATACCCGAAAAGGTCTGGCGGTCCAGGGATCCAGGTCACAAAATGATCGCGATCTTTACAGAAAACGAATGAGGTCGGTCCTCGAGTCAGAGTCCAACCTGGATATCAAGCAAGCGATGGTCGATACCTTGCTTGTGGATGAAGGAGCGGTTCATGGTGTATTGACCAGCACGCATGAACGGTTTTTCTCAAAGACTGTTATCCTGACTACCGGGACTTTTTTAAAGGGCCTCATACATATCGGCCTTGACCACTTCCCTGCGGGACGCCTGGGAGACCCATCATCTACAAGACTATCAGAAGAATTAAAAAAACTGGGTTTTGATATCGGACGACTCAAGACCGGGACCACGCCCCGTTTAGATAGCAAGACCATTGATTATCAAAACCTTGAAATCCAGTCGGGAGATAAAAACCCGAGGCCCTTCTCATTTACAACCACGACAATTCCACTACCCCAGGTCCCCTGCCACATCACGTACACCAACGACAAAACCCATCACCTCATTCGTGGAGGCCTGGATCGCTCTCCTCTTTATAGCGGCATCATTGTCGGCGTTGGAGCGAGATACTGTCCCTCCATCGAGGACAAGGTGGTACGCTTTGCCGAAAAAGAGCGACATCAGATTTTCCTCGAACCGGAGGGCCTCGACAACCCCCAGGTCTATCCAAACGGACTCGCTACAAGCCTGCCGGTGGATATCCAGGAAAAAATGGTTAGGTCCATTCCTGGACTGGAAAAGGCTATAATTCTCAAACCCGGCTATGGGATAGAATACGATTTTATCAACCCCATGCAACTCAAGCCCTCATTGGAGACGAAGCTGGTAGAAGGCCTGTTCCATGCGGGACAGATTAACGGGACTTCCGGTTATGAAGAGGCGGCAGCCCAGGGGTTGGTCGCGGGGGTCAACGCGATTCTGAAAACCCGGGATGAACTGCCGTTAATCCTATCCAGGTCACAGGCTTACATAGGTGTACTCATCGATGACTTGGTCACCAAAGGAACCCGTGAACCTTATCGAATGTTCACCTCCCGAGCTGAATATCGTCTCCTTTTGCGGGAAGACAATGCGGATTTCCGGCTCAGGGAGCTTGGGCATGGTTTGGGCTTGGTCACTGAGGAGGTCTACGGTCAGTTTTGCAGAAAAAAAGAAAAGGTTGAAAAATTATTAAATCGTTTAGATGGTTTCCGGCTCAAACCCAATGCCCAGGTCCTTGAAAAACTAACTGGATTGGGTACGGCACCCATCAAAAACCCCACCTCTCTTGCGCAACTTTTGAGGCGACATGAAGTTCTATTCGAAGACCTCTCCATATTTGATCCGACCCTTGGTGGCGTAGAAGAGGCAATAGCCGAGGAAGTGAAGACGAGGATCAAGTATGAGGGCTATATCAAGCGCCAAGAGCAGCAAGTGGAGAAATTGAAACGAATGGAAAATGCCACGCTTCCGGAAGGTATAGACTATCAAGCCATCTATGGGCTCTCCACCGAGGTGAGGGAGAAGCTCGGCCAAGTGAGGCCCCGTTCTTTAGGACAGGCCTCCCGCATTTCCGGTATTACACCCGCGGCCCTTATGGCCATTCAGGTCCACCTAAAAAAACAGGGCCACGAGGTCGGGCCATTGCGGGACTGATCCAATTTAATTCACATTTGAGAATGGCTTTTCCGGGTTATTCCTATGGGCAGGCGAAATCAAAACCACCCCTAAAAGGTCTTTTTACCTCTCACAGAGCTCACCAACCGTCGCTAAAGCTATGGCGAGGCAGGCAGGGCTCCCAGAGTCTATTTGATCTGAATTCCTGAAGGGGATTCAGATCAATTTGCCATCCCGCTTGCGCGTGGCTCAATATCATTTTAACAATTCAATTGGATTTGGACTAAACTATAGGTCCTGTAAGGGACTGATGGTTGGTCTGATTCGTCCTCCCTGCCTTGCCATAGCTTTAGCGACGGCAGGTCAACGACTCAGACCAAAAAGAATCTTCTCTGCGCTCTCTGTGTGCTCAAGCGACCAACGGAAGCGGGCGAGAGAAAAAAATCCTCTTTCCCGCGTAGCATGACATGGAACATCAGTATAGCTAAAGGTTTATGGGATGAATTAAAGTGATCGGGAAGGACGTGTTCAGGGCGGATGGCCCTCATGGGGGCCACTTGCAGGATGGTGCGGCACTTTCATCTTGTGGCATTTTTTCTTTTATATCCCTACCTGGAAGCGGGTCTGTGTACTTGCTGATCTCCTGAAGGATCGCCGCTTTTTCGGGAAATTGTTCCCCCTCCTTTTGATTGCTGTAAATGAGATCGTCGTTGACGGTGATCTCAAAGACGCCACCATGTCCCTCTTTCAGGGTCGCCGTTGTGCCGAAATTGTCTTCGATTGCGGCCGCCAAACCGGCTGCCGAGGGAAGGAAACCTCATTCTACACAATAGGTGATTTCAATAGTAAGGGGCTCCTGAGCTTTGTTATTCATGATGGGTTGCTTTAAATTTCTTGGGTCGGAGACCCAAATTCCATTCTTTTTAAAACAATACTTTAGCTGTTTCTAGGGCCAAGGCTGCCCTACTGCTCAGGCTGGTAAATAGTGCAAGATCCTCTTGTCTAAAACCATAGGGTTCATCGCGGGAATCCATATAGATCGCCCCGATTTTTTTTGTTCCGCTGATCAGGGGGATACACATCACCGACTTAATATTGAGGATTTTAACCGTCGCGTAAAGATCTCCATTTTTTTCATCCCGGATATCCGTCATGATCACCGGTTTGCCCGTTTGGAGAACCCGGGTCACCACATCGTCACTGTACGCCTCAGTCTTGTTGACCGCCTCTATTCTGGATCTAGAAATGACTTCTGAAATTTTTCCTGTCTTTCGGTCTGTTAATACGATTGTACCCCGCTCAATTCTCTTTAAAAGATCAAACATAAATCCCAGAATCTTTTCAGATATTTCCCTTGAATCGGATGATTCCAATAGGGCCTCAGACACTTTTTTAATAAAGTCCATATTTTTTTTGGGGGTCATTATTCGATCTTTAAAAAAGATCGTCCCGGAATCACGGCTCGTTTTTGCGGGCCTGATGGAATCCAGAAAAGCAAGGACATCCTCTGAACTTCCCTCGTCCAAACAAAGCACGCTCATCCCGATAACAATGGTATGCCCTTCCCCCAATTCAAATAAGTCGTCGGGTCGTATCTGCTTGCCATTTACGAAAGTGCCGTTTTTGGTGTTTAAATCCCTTATGGCGTACTTATTGCCCTTCTTTTGTATTTTTAGATGCTTGCGAGAAATATACTTGTCATCAATTTGAATATCATTTTCAGGATCCCGCCCGATAAAGATGGTTTCACCTTGCAGGTCAAAAGATTGGTGTTCTTCTTTTCCACCCATAACATAAAGTTTAGTCATGAAGTCCACCCTTTGGATAATTAAGCTGGGTTCCCCGGGTTCAATTGTCGAACATACCTCAAAATAATTCAAAAAGCCATGGCTTTATCTCATTTTATCTAAAATTTTAGGTTCGAAAAGGTTGAAAATCACGAAAAAGTTAAAAAAAACTCTAAGGCCAGTGGAGTATTGCGAATTCCCGCTTTCTGATGTTTGTTATTTCTGTGGCTGGAAATTTTAATAAGACATCAACCTAGTAAGCGTCCGTTATTCTAACAGAAGCCCGTCCCAATCAATGGTCTTAAAGGTCTGGTGTAAAAAATGGTCATCCTCTACTTTTTGAAAGGTAAGGTTGGTGAATATGTCTCTTGCGGCAGCTTCGACTTTGCCCAGAGGGATCACGTCATCGTCGCTTCCATGGTATATCCAAACCGGGACAGATATCTTCTTCTGGAATTGATCGATTTCAGCCATCAAATTTATGGCAGGGGCCAACAGAACCAGCTTCTCCACCCTGGACTCATTGTCCATAGTAAAGATCGTACCCATCAACCCCCCCAAACTGGAACCCACAAGTCTTATTCCTGTTTTGCCTGAAAGAATCTCCCCCAGTTTTTCCATGCGTTCGGGGAGACCACCTCTGAAATGGGGGGCGACCATATTCGGGTACTTCTGTTTAAAAAAGACCGATTTAGTCCCCTTGTCGCTGCTTTCCAATCCATGAATAAAGATTTTATAAGACATAAGAATTGTGGCTTGGGTCCGTCAACCCGTGTCCCTGAACAGATCAACGCCGGTTTATGGCTTTCCTTACAGAAAACTGCTTCCAGTAAGGAAAGCGGATGAATCCCAACCTTTGGTTGGGATTCGTCACCACACGCCTCATCCACCTCTCTAAGCCATCCGTGATCAAAACCCATGGTTAGCGAGAATGGGACATTCCTTATAAGGAGTAGACCTATAGAATTTCCAGGATTTCAAACTCCTGGATACCTCCGGGGGTTTTCACGCTGATTTCATCTCCCGCCCTTCCCCCAATCAAAGCCTGGCCTAAAGGGGATGCGACCGATAGTATGCCCTCTGCCGGCTCTGATTCGTAAGGTCCAAGGAGTTGATATTTAACCTCCTGATCCGTTTGAAGGTCATATAACAAAACGATATTACCAAAAACTGCCCTGTCCGAGGAACCCTTATCCACTTCAATGACTTCCGCCTTGCCGATAACGCTTCTCAGCTCATTGATTTTACCTTCGAGAAAAGACTGTCGCTCTTTTGCTGCATGATATTCGGCATTTTCACTGATATCCCCATGGGCCCTTGCTTCTTCTATGGCTCGAATATTATCGGGTCTTTCGACCCTTTCTAAACGGGTTAATTCTTCTTTCACCTTTTCAAGACCTTTCTTGGTGAACGGTATCCTTTCCATGTGTTTAATTCTCTCCCTGCATCAATATATTTTTCAAATATGCCGTGCTCGTTTTTTTCAAATAACCCCAGCAAAAATTTTCTTACAATAGCCTTAGCCTCGAAATAATGCAACCACGAAAAAAGCAAAGCGCATGGCGCATAGCGTAAACCACCTAATGGTTTTATTAGTTCAATTGGTTGTATTGGTTCGATTGGTTTAAAAGGAAAAGAAATCTGAATGAACCAACAAACTTTATTCAACCAATAAAACTAATCGAACTAATTCAACTAATCAAACCAATTGAACCTTGACGCTATGCCCTATGCGCTCTGCGCTCTGCGAGTAGACTTTTCCCTTATACCATATACCTTTTTCCTTTTTTTCATGTCCCCAGACCCAGCGCTAAACCTACCTGGTAAACCGCTAAAGAGACCAGGTATGCCATCACAAGGTTGAAGGCTATGGAAAAACAGGCCCACTTCCATGAGCTTTCCCTTTTTATGCTAATCACCGTTATGAAGCAAGGGACATAGAGCATAATAAAGAGAATAAGGGTGAAGGCCACAAGGGGGTTCCAGCCAGGCTCATTTCTGAGCTTTTCCGAAAGGGGAATGCTATCTTCCGGATCCACTTCCCCCAAGGAGTACGCCGTCCCCAAAGTGGAAACAATCACCTCTTTGGCGAGAAAACCTCCTACGAGAGCGATATTGGTTCTATAATCAAACCCGATAGTACTCGTGATACCCTCCATCAATAGGCCAATCCTCCCGGCTATGGTCCCCCTTAGAGCGGCTTGTTGCTCCTCCAGTCCAATGGCACCATTTTTTTCTCCATAGTCGATGTAGGCCAAGGCCAACGGTATGTAGAGAACGGTTTCCCCTTGTGCCCGGCCCCCACTCTTTTTTAAGCTAACGATTTGCTCAGCCACTGGCCAAAAGGGGCTCTCCGCAATCGACCCCGGATTCTCCATGCCATCTTTGAAGGAACCTTCATACCGGCCGAGAACCTCCTCGAGGTCCTTCATGTCCTTTTCGTTTTGGACCAAACCTTTTACATCCGGGGAAGTGAGAAAAGACATTCTGTTCTCAACCCGCTGATCTTCGTAAAATTGACGCTCCTCACCGGATAAACCTGGGAAGGTCATCATGGCCCACAATAAAATGGAGACCCCAAGGATGATCGTGCCCGCTTTTTTAATGTATTGCCAGGTCCTTTCCCATGTGTGGATGAATAGGCCCTTGATGGTGGGAACGCGGTAAGGGGGAAGTTCCATAACAAAGGGGGTTTTGGGTCCCCTGAGCATGGTTGATCGAAGGATCTTCGCTGCGAATAGGGCGAAAGACCAGGAAAGAATAGTGAAAACAAACAACATCCTGGCTCGATCCCGCGCGAAAAAAGCCGCTATGAGCATTCCGAAAACAGGCAGTTTGGCCCCGCAATTCATAAAGGGCACGACCAGAAGGGTGGCAATCCGTTCTTTCGGATCTCGTAAGGTCCTCGTAGCCATAACCCCCGGGACGGCACAACCACCTGAAATGCCTCCGCTTATTAGAAGAGCCATGACAGAGCTGCCATGGAGTCCGAACCACCGAAGAACCCGGTCCAACATGTAAGCTACCCTCGCCATATAACCGAAGTCCTCCATGATGGCGATAGCAAAAAACATAAACATGATCAAAGGGACAAAGCCAAGCACTCCCCCCACGCCGTCTATTATGCCGGAGACAACCAAGGAGTGGAGATACCCGTCCGGTATGAGCCCGGATACGATCCCTTTCAGCCACCCAAAAAAAACCTCAAGCCAGCCGACCGGGGCTTCACTGATCCGAAAAGTGAATTCGTAGATGCCGTAGAGGATGAGCAGCATGATGACGGGTCCGATAACGCGATTGGTCAAGACCTTATCGACCTTGTCCGAAAGATTGAGACGGGATTCTATTTCTCTTTTTACTGACTTTTTTGTGATACCAGCGATGTACCCGTAACGATGATCCGCTATGATGCCCTCCGGTTCTTCCTCCAGTGTGTTCATCGTATGTTTTGATATCCGTTTGCGGATTCCTTCGATCTCTCTGCTTGATTCAAGATCCCCTTTCATTAATTCCATAATCTGATCATCCCCTTCGAGGCACTTGAGTGCTAGCCACCTTTCCGGGTATTTCTTGTCAAGGGTGGGGGCCTTTTTAATGACATCCTCGATCTTATTAAGGCCCTCGTCGATATCATTGCCATAGGTGATGATTTCAGGCCGCCACTCATGATCCTCCTGGGCCACTTCAACGATCTTGTCCAGGAGATCTTGAATCCCTTTGTTTGATCTTGCAACCATCGGAACAACAGGGACACCGAAAAGGTCTGAAAGGGCCTCTTCATCCACTTTGGTTCCCCGTGTTTTCGCCACATCAACCATGTTGAGGGCAATAATTAGAGGAATCCCCAACTCTTTGAACTGGACGGCGAGGTAGAGATTTCTGTCCAGATTGGAAGCATCCACAATATCCACCACGACGTCCGGTCTTTCATTGACCAAAAAATTTCTGGCAACAATCTCTTCCAGAGAATAGGCAGTGAGGGAGTAGGTGCCGGGTAGATCTACCACCTCCACTTCATAACCCTTGTGGTTGACGCTCCCATATTTTTTTTCTACGGTCACACCGGGGTAATTGGCTATATGTTGCCTGGCACCCGTGATTGCATTGAATGTTGTGGTCTTCCCGGAATTGGGATTTCCGGAGAGGGCAATCCTTATCTTTCGCATCATGATCACTCCCTAAGACGGTTCTTCCACTTCCACTAAAATATTGTCCGCTTCTTGGTTCCTCAATGTTAGAGTAAAATCCCTCAGCTTTATAGCAACGGGATCCTTTAGGGGGGCACGCCCTTGCACCCAGATCTGCACGTCGGGAACAAGTCCCATCTCCCTGATCCTCCTCCCCATGTTTCCACGGGCAGACACCTTCTTGATAATGCCGCGCTGGTTCTCTTTCATTTCCCGCATTTTAATAATCTTTTTCATGAGCAGATCTCGGCTCCCCAGGTACTTTTTTTCAGGTGATTGCCCTGTGTATGAATTTTACGCCAGCGTCTTAAGGTAGACTCGCATCCGGAAAGTCCAAAGCCTTTCTATGTCCACCATAGAAAGGCTTGTCAAGAAAGCTGAGCAATTGGAAAGGTGCGGATCAGGCATTTGGCTCAGGTTCGGAGTCCTGATTCCCATCGCAAACGGCCGTACAACCCTCCTGGGAACTGCACCCACAACCCACTTTGCGACCTGAAATGGTTTTATAAATCCGCTTTCCTATAAAGAAAGCCGCAAGGCACACTATTATAACAACAATTATATTTCCAGCCACTTATGCCACCTCCGGCGTGAACCGCCTCTTATCATTCTTGTGTAAGTACAAGAATTTTAGGCTTTTTCATGAAGCCTCCTTGTTGCAATTGGATATCAATAACATGCCTCCCATCCCTTGTCAACCTATTTGTCAAATTTCGGATGGGAAATTCTTTTTCTTTGGCCGGATAGCCCCTCTCTCGTTCTAAAAAAGAAACCCCGAAGGGCTTTTCTTCTTGAAAGAAACAACCTTCGGGGCTCCATAGACCTGTCTTATGATTAATTTTTCTCCAATTAGGTTGGAGGAGAACTTTACTTTCTCTTCACCGTAGGCAACATCTCCTGCCCTTCAGTCAGCAGAAACTTTCCTTTTTCAATCCACTCCTTGAGAATATTTGCAATTTCCACGGCTCTCACCCTCGAGGAGACAGGGACAGTTGGAACATCTTCCCCCTTGAAAGAGATGGTTCCACTTTTTAGATCCGCATAGCTGACCCGACCGAGGCTCACCGCTTCTCCTTTTGGATAATCGTTCCCGTAATCGATAATCTGGGTGAAGAGTTCCTCATCTGAAACACCGGTATAACGGGCCATCTCTTCATTCAAAATGGGGATGGGTATTCCGAGGCCTACTGCCAGGGAACATCCATAACCGAGCATCCGGACCCCTGTGATCCATTTGGGGCTCATCCCCTTTAAGTCCCCCATGACCATCACGGTACCGGCAGGAGAAAGGGGTACGCCATTCTTTCCCCTCTTTGCGCCGGGGTTGTGCTGAGTTCCTGGGCCGATAATATAACCCTCTGTCCCCCCTAGAAAGATTCTCGTCCCCAGGCCTAAAGTGAGATAGTAAGGGTCATTAAAAAGTGGGCTTAATTGTCCGGAGGTCGAATAGTTGGCATTACCCGCCTTCGGTTTCAGGACTCCCATATAGGTATATATGGTTTTATCAGTCATATTAATGGCACAATTGTAGTTTTGATACCCGTTTCTTGGATTCAAGAGCATCGCATAGGGGAGTTCAGAGAGTGTTATCTTTTTGTCGACCTCCTGTCTTGGATAACAGTCCGTGCCATAGGCCGTGGCCTTTAACCGCACCTTTTTACCCGCAACGAGATCCTCGATCACGTGACCCCCTCCATAGGTAAATTGCCCCGGGTGCACCCTGTTGAGAGGATCATCTTCGGCAGGTTCCGTCGCCCCGATATAAATATCGACTGCTGCCAATCCGGCATACGCGGGAACACCGTTCAACCACACTTTTGATGCCTTTAAAGTTGGCTTTGTATGACCGAAATTGATAAAGGCTCCGGATGAACACATGGGAGCAAACGTGCCCGTGGTGACCACATCTATCTCTCTAGCGGCCTTCTCGGCCCCCTTCCCCTTAACAATGTCCGTCATTTCGTCCGCCGTAACCACGACCGCTTTACCTTGTTTTATTTTTCGGTTGATCTCTTCTATAGTCTTTGATGTCTTTCTTTTTGGCACTTTTCGATAACCTCCGGGTTTAAAGTTAAAAACCACCCCTAAAAGGATCTTTTTATCTCTCACAGAGCACACAGAGGTCACAGAGTCTATTTGCCATCCCGCTTGCCCGGGGACTCCGTGGCATTTTAACAATTTAAATGGCTCTGGATTAAAACATAGGTCCCGTAAGGGACTGATGGTTGGTCTGGTTCGGGATACCTGTCCCGCTTTTAAGCGGGATCAACGAATCAGACCAAAAATAATAATCTTCTCCGTGTTCGGCCCCCGGGCCGGGGGCGGTGTGCTCTCGAACGATCCCGAGCAAGGTCGATGGAAAGCGACCAACGGGAGCGGGCGAGAGAAAAAAACCTTTTGCCCGCAGAGCTTAGCTTGGACCATAGGCATAGCTAATCGTCTATGGGATTAATTGAGACGACACCATAAAAAGTATTTCCTTAGAAGACAAGTAAAAGTTTGAAAGGAATACGAATTTCCCAAACCCGCCACCCAATTTAGTCCTTTATGGAGTTACCCTGATCACCAGCAAGGTATTAGATGCAAGGCGACATAAACCAACGGTTCAAGGTGTAAGGCTCAAGGCAAAAGGGGAAAAAGGCTTTAAACCACGACTGAAGTATTAAAGAAAGAGGTAAGTATAGGGTCCAAGTCAAAGTGCGAGTTTTCCTTAAATCGTAATGATTTTAGGCCCTATACCTTATACCGTGGGCCGTGAACCGTTTTGTTATGTATACGCCGCAAGGAGGAGCGATCGAAGGCAACGCCGCAGATGATGCCTTGATGGTGATCAGGGATTTTAGTTTCCTTGACTTCCGTCCGTTCTTTCCATTAGCATATTCTAACTGGTGTACGATGGACCGCTCCCCTTTTGGTAAGGGAAAAAAATCTAGACCAAAATGAGGCATTTTTTCTGATGATGAAGGATCCCGTATCCATAGGAAATTTGATGATCGATGAGAAGGGGCCATTTTTTCTCATCGCCGGCCCGTGTGTGATCGAAGATTTAGACACAACCATGAGGGTCGCAGATTTTCTCAAGGAAACTGGAGACTTATTGGACATCCCGGTTATTTTCAAGACCTCCTATGATAAGGCGAACCGCACGTCCCTGGACTCTTACCGGGGTCCCGGCATAGACAAGGGTCTCGAAATTATACAGGAAGTAAAAGAAAGGACCGGATTATCCGTTTTGTCGGATATCCATGAAGCCACTGAAATCGAAAAGGCGGCCAAGATATTGGACATTCTTCAAATCCCGGCTTTTTTGTCCCGTCAGACAAACCTCCTTATTTCAGCGGGGGAGACAGGGCTCCCTATCAACATCAAAAAGGGACAGTTTCTTTCTCCGTGGGGAATCGAACCCGCAATCCGGAAGGTCCTGACAACGGGGAATCGAAAAATATTCATTACGGAAAGGGGAACCTCATTTGGTTATAATAATCTGATCGTGGATATCAGGTCCATAGCCATCATGAAGGATTTTGGTTTTCCGGTCGTCTTTGATGCAACTCACAGTGTTCAACTGCCTGGAAGCGTGGGCACCAGTTCCGGGGGGCAGAGAGAATTCGTTGAGCCCCTCTCAAGAGCCGCAATAGCAGCGGGTGCCCATGGTATCTTCATGGAGGTTCATCCAGAACCTGATTCCGCACTCTGTGATGGCCCCAACTCTCTCCCCTTTAAGCCTGTCAGACCCCTCGTGGCTATGCTCAAAGAGATTCATGGATTGGTCCATTAACATGGATGGGTCCATTAGAATGGATGGGTCCATTAAATCATTGAATGAATAGGGCGAAAGGGTTTTTGCTAAAGAGGTCTCATTTGGTAAATACCCATACGCTGTCATCTGAGACCGCAGATATTCTGTGAAAGGTGGCAAAGAGACGATTGATGATGGAAGATAAGGCGGCTAAAATAAAAACCCTCATTCTGGATGTAGACGGAGTTCTGACTGACGGGCGTATTACCATCAATGACCGCGGAGAGGAGATCAAGTCTTTTCATGCCCGGGATGGACTGGGGCTTAGGCTTTTAATGAATGCGGGAATAGACGTCATCATTATTACCGGGCGGAAATCTGAAGTGGTGGCGCATCGGGCAAGAGAGCTGGGTATCAAGGAAGTTTATCAAGGCATAAAAGATAAAGGGGCTCTTTGCAAGAAGTTGATGAAACAGAAACAATTGGAAAAAGACCAGCTCTGTTGCATTGGAGATGATCTCCCGGACCTCCCTGTTTTTCACCTGGCCGGCCTCTCGATCGCGGTGGCAGATGCGGCGGCCGAAGTCCGGCATGCCGCCGGAATCATTACTAAAAATGAGGGTGGGAAAGGGGCGGTAAGAGAGGCCTGTGAAATACTCCTAAAAACCCGGAAAACATGGGAGGAGGCCCTCTCCCCTTTCATGAAGAAAAAAAATTAAACTTTACAGTTTATTTTATCTATTGGTATAATTATTGCTAATGAAAAGATTTTTCAAAAAACACTGGCCCTTGTTGGCCTTGGGTATCCTGTTGGCCGTTGTCGGGTTTTACCTGACTGGAGCAAAGGATATGCTTCTTCATGCGCCCGCGTTGGTAGATGCCGTTTCTAAAGAAGGCCTCAAACTTCAGGATATCCGTTATACTCAAAACAATCCCGAGGGAGATGCCAAATGGATCCTGGACGCCGAAGAGGTGGCCTTCTCTAAAGACAGGCAGTTCATGTCCTTTAAGAATTTCATTTTGAAGCTGGAAACAAAAGACAGACCTTCCATTAACTTGAAAGGGAAAAGGGGTGAATACAACAGAAACACCGGGATCATCAACCTTCGGGGAGACTTGAAAGGTCACACGAACAATGGCTATAAGATCTTTACCGATCACATGATTTTTAAAAATAAGGAAGGGTACTTAACATCAGAAGCACCGGTCAAGATAACCGGACCTTTTTTCTCAGTCGAAGGCTTTGGGTTCTCCTTTCACATTGAAAAGCGCTCTCTCCGAATTCACACCCAAGTCACCACATCCATCGATAGAGGAACCCTTCTTTTATGAAATCCCTTCATCTAAAACATTTTCTTTTGATCATGGTACCCCTCCTGGTCCTGCTCTCCCCCCTTCCCCCTTCGGCCAAAGCGGAAGAGAAAAAATCTAAAGAAACCAATGGGGCGCCCATCGTCATCAAGGCCGATTCACTTGAGATGGATGACCAGCAGAAGATCGTCATATTTACGGGGAACGTGGATGTTAAAGAAAAAGACATGGTCATTAACTGCCAAAAAATGGTCCTTTATTACGAAGGCCAGGCAACCGATAAGAAATCGGAGACGGGCGAATTTAATATCGAAAAAATTATTGCAACAGGGAAGGTAATAATCACGAGGCCGAGTGGCGGATTGGCCACCGCTGAAAAGGCTATCTATTACAGGGGTGATGAAAAGGTGGTTCTTACAGGTAAACCGAAAGTTAAACAAGGGGATGATTTTGTACAAGGGTCCAAGATCACCCTTTACTTGAAAGAAAACCGAAGCGTTGTGGAAGGCTCAAAAAGTGACAAAGTAAGGGCTGTCTATTTCCCCCGAAGCGAAAAAGGGTCCCCCGTTGACCGGTAACAAAGAGGTCTTAGAAGCAAAAACGCTGGTCAAGACGTACAACGGAAAACGTGTTGTTGACCGGATAGATCTCACCCTGAACCGAAACGAGGTCGTCGGGCTCCTCGGGCCGAACGGTGCCGGGAAAACGACCACTTTTTATATGGTCATTGGCCTCATACGGCCTGATGGTGGCAAGGTATTCCTCGATGGTAATGAGATTACCCATGACCCCATGTACCTGAGGGCCAGGAAGGGGGTTAATTATTTAGCTCAGGAACCTTCCATTTTCCGGAAGCTCACGGTGGAGCAAAATTTGTTGGCGATTATGGAGAGCCTCCAAATCCCTTCCCATGAGAGGAAAGAGCGGCTACATAATTATTTATCCGAGCTCAAAATAAGTCATCTGGCGAAACAGAAAGCGGCCTTACTTTCCGGTGGCGAACGGCGAAGACTGGAAATCACCAGGGCCCTTGTCACAAAGCCCAGGTTTATGTTATTAGATGAACCCTTTGCCGGCATCGACCCCCTTGCGCTGAATGATATCAAGGAGATTATCAGACAGCTAAGAGAACGAGGCATCGGTATTATCATATCCGATCACAACGTAAGGGAAACATTGGATGTCTGCGATTCTGCTTATATCATCAATCAGGGAAAAATTATTGAGTACGGCGTCCCGGAACAGATTGTCCATAGTAAAATAGCTCGGAGTGTCTATCTCGGAGATAATTTTAGTTTATGAAACTGGATTTTTTACGAAACAGTAATAACTAGAAACTAACTTATGGCACTACAACTCAAACAACATCTAACTCTCACACAGCAACTCATCATGACGCCTCAACTGCAGCAGGCGATCAAGCTTCTGCAATTGTCCAGGCTCGAACTCCTCGATACCATCTATTCGGAAATGGAAACCAATCCTATGCTCGAAGAGCAGGCCTCCGAAGATCCGGATGAGGAGAAAGGACCCGAGGATGGGGACAAATCGGAGACGCCCGTCGATGAGACGCCCGTCGATGAGATGGCCGCAAAGGAAACAATAACCGAGGATGTGGACTGGGAAAGTTACCTATCCGAATATAGTACGAGCCGATCCGAAGGATCCTCTTACGATGGCAGAGAAATGCCATCCTTCGAAAGTACGACATCCGAAAAGACCAACCTTTACTCCCATCTTACGTGGCAGCTCAGCATGGGCAATTTATCTGATACTCAAAAGGAGATCGGCGTACATATCATCGGCAATTTAAATGCTGACGGATATCTGACCGTCCCCGTTGAAGAATTAGCCGAAATAACCGGTTATCCGCAAGAGGATGTCTTAGAAGCCCTTCGCTCTGTCCAGAAGTTTGATCCCGTCGGTGTGGCCGCCCTAGATACCCGGGAATGTCTGCTTCTCCAAGCAAGGTTTCAAGGCCTTGAAGGGACCGTCGTTGAAAAAATTCTCCTTGATCATATGGATAAACTTGAGAATAAAAAATATGATCAGATTGCAAAAGGCCTCTCCGTCTCCATCAAAGAAGTCTTGTCTGCTATATCAATCATTACGAGTTTCGAACCAAAACCTGGTCGCAGATATAACGATGAAGACACAATCTATATCAGCCCCGATATCTATGTTTTTAAAGTAGGAGACGATTATCAGATCGTCCTCAATGAAGACGGCCTCCCGAAATTAAAAATCAGTGCATACTACAGGGATATTTTAACCAGTAAGAACTCATATCGGGACGGAACAAGGGAATATATTCAAGACAAACTGAAGTCGGCCCAATGGTTAATAAAAAGTATTCATCAACGGCAGAGGACAATCTATAGGGTGACAGAGAGTCTGGTGCGTTTTCAGAGGAATTTTTTTGAAAAGGGAATAACCCGTCTGAAGCCCCTTGTCCTTCGTGATGTGGCCGAAGACATAGAGATGCATGAATCTACCATCAGCAGAGTAACGACCAACAAATATGTCCATACCCCTCAGGGCGTATTTGAATTAAAATTTTTCTTCAACAGTGCCATTAATTGCCTCGACGGGGATTGTGTATCCTCGGAAAGTGTCAAAGAACATCTTAAAAACATTATTAAGGCAGAAAATAAAGCCAAACCTTTCAGTGATCAGGAAGTTGCCCGTTTACTTAAAAACCACAACATTAACGTCGCACGCCGAACAGTTGCTAAGTATAGAGAGACTTTGGGAATATTACCTTCGAGAAAAAGGAAACAACCCTATTAAGTTTTCAACAAATTGGCCTTTGAACTTTTACTTAGACAGCTTTTTTTTGAGGAGGTCATTTCTATGGATATTACTGTAACATTTAGACATATGGAGCCGACTGAAAGCCTAAAAACTTATGCGGAGGAAAAGGTATCAAAGATCAACAAAATTCTGGATTCTCCCAGTGAAGCCCATATCGTACTGGGGGTTGAAAAATTCAGACATATAGCGGATGTTACATTCAACGTCAACGGTGCCCGGATTAAGGCAGTGGAAGAGACCGGTGATATGTATTCCGCGATTGATCGGGTGATGGACAAAATTGAAACACAGGTAAAAAGACACCGCTCAAAAATCAGAAAAAGGACCCCAGGGAACATCAAAGGAGAAGAAACACTGGTATCGGAAGAGTCGGAAGAAGAGATCAGACTCAACGCTGAAGAGCCCAGCATAGAAGTAGAAAAATTGGTGGCTAAACCCATGGATCCCGAAGAAGCCGCCATGCAGCTTGAGATCTCTCAACAAGATTTCCTGGTCTTCAGAAACTCCCGGTCTAAAGAAATAAACGTCCTGTACAAACGCGGAGACGGTAATCTCGGGCTGATTGAGCCATCGAACTGATACCATAGCGTTATAGATACAAAAAACATGAAATTATCAGAAATAATAGAAGAAGATGATATCCTCCCCGACCTAAAGGCGAAAGATAAGAAAGAGGTTTTGGAGGAACTGGTTGAAGCTATAAGCAACCATGAGCCCACCCTTGACAAGGGGTCTCTGGTTCGAGTCTTATTGGAGAGAGAGCGTCTTGGGAGTACGGGCATCGGCGATGGTGTGGCCATACCTCATGGAAAATTTCACGGGATCAGGCATCCGATCATCTCCTTTGGTAGGAGTCGAAGAGGATTGGACTTCGATTCGATGGACGGGGAGCCGGCGTTCCTTTTCTTTCTTTTGGTCGCCCCCGAGAATTCCGCAAGTGTTCATCTCGAGACTTTGGCCAAAATTGCACGGATCCTGAAGAACAGTTCCTTCCGAAAAGTTTTGATGGAGGCCCCTACCAAAGAAGAACTCTATCAAACCATTATTCAAAATGATGAAGCGTGATGATGCGGTTACCATAGGTCATCAAATCAAAGCTGAGTATACCCTATGATAGGATTACTAATCGTTACACATTGTGGTCTGAGCACTGAATTCTTGAAGGCAGCTGAGTTCATTGTCGGGCATATAGATCTGGCAGATACTATTTCCATCACTGAAAGTTTGGATAGTGATGAAATACGGAAAACGATCAGTGAAAAAATTGCTGACCTCAATAAAGGGAAAGGGGTTCTTATTCTGACCGATATGTTCGGAGGAACCCCTTCTAATCTGAGCCTCTCCTTCCTCAAGGAAGAAAAAGTCGAGGTCTTGACCGGCGTGAATTTACCGATGATCATCGCCTTTGTCCAGCACCGCTCCGATCTGAATTTGAAGGAACTGGCTGAAAAAGCACAGAAAGCTGGTAAAGTTGGCATCTCCGTGGCGGGCAAATTGCTGGAGTCGGAATGACTTCCCTTGTCAAGATCAACCCTGAAAATTACCACCTCTATTTAGAACAAATACTTGAGATTGAAATCCTCTCATTTTCATCTCCATGGAGCCGTTATGCCTTTTTGGAAGAAATAAATAACCCCAGTTCTTATCTATGGGGGGTCAAAGAGGGTAAAGTCCTTTCAGGAAATCTCTGTTTTTGGATGTTTGACCGAGAAATTCAACTTATCAAACTCGCCGTTCACCCCGAGAAGAGGAATAAAGGTTTCGGTCTTTACCTTTTGACAAAAATGATTGAAGAGTGTATTTCAAAAGGGGTTCCAAATATATGGCTGGAGGTCAGGAGATCCAATCTGTCTGCCAAACACCTGTATGAGAGGCTGGGTTTTGAGCCGGTGGGATGCCGACCCCGGTATTACAAAGACTCCAATGAAGACGCCATCATCATGGCAATGACTCTTACAGAAATGAAACTGGCCGTTTAGGTTCGAATTCATCGGCGAGTAACACGAGCCGACGTGATACCCTGCAGTTTGCTGTAGGGAGAGTTTAGTCTCAAACTGAACATTTTTTCCAAAACAACAATCCCCACATTACCGCAGAGAGGAGGTAGAAAAATGTCCATAAAGGTGGCGATCAATGGTTTCGGGCGTATCGGAAGAATGGTATTCAGAGCGGGTTTAGCCAATAAAGATATTGAGTTCGTAGCCCTTAATGATCTGACGGATGCCGCCACACTGGCTCATCTGTTAAAATATGATTCCGTCCAGGGTGTCTTGGGGGCCGATATATCACACACCGAGCGGTCCTTATCGGTCGACGGGAAAGAAATTCAGATTTACCAAGAGAGAGACCCTGCGAGCATCCCATGGGGGGAGGTGGACGCTGAAATCGTTCTCGAATGTACCGGCCTTTTTCGAGACAGGGAACGGGCCGCAGCCCATTTAAGGGCGGGCGTCAGAAAGGTCCTCATCTCTGCACCGGCAAACAACCCGGACATTACCATCGTGATGGGGGTCAACGACCAGGATTATAATCCGCAAAAACACCATATCGTTTCCAATGCCTCCTGCACCACCAACTGCCTTGCCCCGGTCTGCAAGGTATTACTCGATCATTTCGGCATTGAAAAGGGACTGATGACAACCATTCATGCTTATACGGGCGGTCAACGATTGCTCGATTACCCCCACAAGGACCTCAGAAGGGCAAGAGCGGCCGCTCTCTCCATGATTCCGACCACGACCGGCGCAGCCCGGGCAGTCTCCCTGGTCCTGCCTCAGCTTGAGGGTAAACTGAACGGGATGGCCATTCGAGTCCCGACACCCAATGTCTCCGTGGTGGATCTTTCAGCACAACTCAGCAAACCTGCTGCGGTAGATGAAATAAATGGTGCCTTGAAGGAAGCCGCCGAGGGTCATTTGAAAGGGATCCTTGCTTACTGTGATGAACCCCTCGTTTCCATCGACTTTAATGGTTCTGTGGTATCATCGACCGTGGATGCCCTCTCCACGATGGCAATCGGCGATTTGGTCAAGGTATTGGCCTGGTATGACAATGAATTTGGCTATTCAAGCCGCATGGTCGACCTGGCGATTCACATGGCAGGCAGCTAAACCCAATGAAACTGCATTTTAAAAAGTTTCAGATGCAAGGCGCACGAACCTTTAGGAATGAGGCGTAATTAAACGGTATAAGGTATATGGTACACGGTAAATACCCTTTTTTCTCTGATAATATGAGACTTTAGTCCGTAAGCCTTATACCGTGCACCCTGTACCGTTTGCGTACGTCGGAATGACTGAAGGCGAAGTCCAACACCGCAGATGGGCTTTTTACGATGCAGTTTGATGGAGAAAAAAGATGGCCGAACGAATACCCATGTTTGCGGGTAACTGGAAAATGAACCTGAGCCTTGAGGAATCCGAAAGACTCATCAGTCAAATAAAGGACGGGATCACGAACCTGGAGGGTGTTGGTGTCCTGGTATCTCCACCATTCACAAGCCTGCCCGATGTAAAAAGGGCCCTGGGGGAGAGTGAGATTCGTCTCGCCGGCCAGAATCTGCACTGGGAATCTTCCGGGGCCTATACGGGGGAGATTTCTGCAGGCATGCTGGTTGAGGCAGGATGCACCCATGTCATCCTGGGTCATTCGGAGAGGCGGACTCTTTTCGGGGAGACCAGTGAAATGATTGACCTCAAGGTCAAAGCGGCCCTGGGGGCGGGTCTGACGCCTATTGTCTGTATTGGAGAAACCCTCGAGGAGAGAGAAGGGGACCGGACCTTTGACGTGATTACAGAGCAACTGGATGGATCTCTTAAAAACTTCAGAGAGGGCAAAATAATGCCCTCGTCCACCATTCTGGCTTACGAACCGGTCTGGGCCATAGGTACCGGCAAGACCGCCACACCGGAACAGGCCCAGGAGGTCCATCAATTTATTCGTCAATGGGTTTCGGAAAATTTTGATGGGGAGACCGCAAATGACGTGAGAATTCTCTACGGCGGGAGCGTAAAACCGGAAAATGCGAAGGATCTTATGTCAAAGCCTGATATCGACGGGGCCCTGGTGGGTGGGGCGAGCCTGAAGGCGGAGTTGTTCATTCCGATCATCCGATTTCGGGAAAGCTGATCCTTAAAGAATTATATTGCAAATTTCACAACTTTTGATAACATATTCGGTTGTCAATCATTTTATCAGGCTTCGGGATAGGTGACTCTCTTGGATTCTCGAATGCCTCAACAAAGGAATCGTATATGGAACTCATTTTGACACTTCTCCATGTGGCCGTCTGTATCGCCTTGATCCTGATCGTCCTCCTTCAGAGAGGGAAGGGCCAGAGCATGGGGGCTGCCTTTGGCGGTTCCAGCCAAACAGTCTTTGGAAGTTCCGGAGCAGCCTCGTTTTTGCAAAAACTGACGACAGCCTCGGCAATCATTTTTATGCTGACGTCTCTGTCCCTCGCCTTTCTTTTTAATCAGGGGGCGACATCTTCCATTATGGAAGGCGTATCTTCGCCGCAGGTGCCCGGGGCAGTACCGACGGAGAGTGCAGCACCTGTTGGTGAGACCCAGGAAAAATAGCCTGCCCCAGTACCCGTGCCGAAGTGGTGGAATCTGGTAGACACGCTATCTTGAGGGGGTAGTGCCTTACGGGTGTGCGGGTTCGAATCCCGCCTTCGGCACCATTTTTTAAAATCAACAAACCAAGACTTCATTCCGTTCAGGCCGGCGAATTTTTCACCGGCCTTTATTAATTCTGCTAAGATCTTTTCTCTGTTGGTTGAAAGGGGACAGGAGAATTATTTATCTATCGATTTTCAGGGAGATGATTTCGATCCATCGCCTTTTTCCCCCGGTCATTTTCTTACGGACATGTGATGGGTAAATTCACCGAACACATCAGATTGGATGCAAAGACATAGGTCGATACCGACGATAACCTATGAAAAGAAGCTAATCGTAGCGAACCACAGAAATGTGGATAGAATGTTCAGCTTAAATTGCCTCGGAAAGGCGTTTGAGAGAAAAGACCCCCTCTAATCCTTTAACGACCTTGGGTCTCTTTTCATGTTTTGATGAGAAATGGTTTTTAAATTCTTTGTAGAAGCGGTCTACAAATTCCTTCGTTCCAATGATGCCACTGTCTGTGAAATACCTGGTGCGATATCGAAATCGCTCCACTGCGCTCAAATCAATGCCTCTTACCCTTTTTTCTCCTCTTTTCGTAAGCGCACCCTTCTCATAAACAAATCGTCGGTAATACCCAAACCGCTCCTCAATACTTTTTACGGCAAACTCTCTCAAACCAAAATCCATGGACAAGAAATTATCTACATTGTTTGTCTGCACATGATAACCCAACGAACTCCACCGATAACTCTCCGGTTTCTTTACTATCCCGGCCCTAAAAGGATTAAGATCGATATACGCCAAGCAGTTGATTAGCGTATCGCCATTATCCACAATCACACTCTTGAACCGATCTGACCAAAAAAAACCCTTGCGTCCATGACGTTTGTTGTAGAACCTTGAAAACCCCTGCTTTATCTCTTTTACATACTCTGAAAGATTTGCCCATTTCTTTCTCAATGATCGTATCATCTCTTCATCATTGACTTCGCGCTTACTATCCTCTCCATAATATAGCTTGTACCTCTCTTTTATTCCTTCATCGTCCATACTATCCCCGGAATGCATTCGAACAAGTAGATGAAAATGGTTGCCCATAATACAAAACCCCAGGACTTCAGCCAAATAGACCCGGCTTAACCGCTTGATCAGCTTAAGCAAAAAATCCTTTTCCACATCGCCCAACACAAAACCGTCCAGGGCGGTTCTGGAAATCACATGATAGACCGCCGGCTCCCCCTTCACCTTTAAACGTGCAATTCTGGGCATGATTCTCCTCCCTACAGATTTCATCTAATAACGGTTGTTCCCTGCATTTGTTTTCCTACCTCATGACGAAGCAGGTGTCAAGTATAATTTGCCTGTCCCCTATAATAACTATATCACTGAATATTTACCCATCCCTGTCAGGGGTGAGGGCCATGGGGAGGTCTGACCCTTGTGCAAAATATTTTTCATACTTCCTTTCTGTCATTTTCTTATCCCCTTTCTTGTAACTTTTAAATAATTTTTATTGCTCTTTTGCTTGATAAAATCGCACCATTATTGAAATGACACGGACTTTTGTTTCATCACGATACCACACAACATCTGAAATCCCTCAGTCAGCCGGGCAGGGTGGGGGTGAGAAGGAAAAGGTGTTATACAGCTCTAATCTTTTGCAGTGTCAATGATTTTCCTTCCGGGTTCAATATGCGCTTATAATTTCCAGCCGAAATGAGCCGTGAATCATACTTGAGACTGGGGGTCGGGCCAGGCCAATCTATTGATTTGTTTCGAATTCGGGCCAAGAAATCGGTGTTTATATGCTATATCCCACTTTTTAACCCCAAAAAGTGCGATATAGAAAACAGTTCCTATCTCCCCCAATCCTATAATGCCAATTTTGCCCTCAATAGGGCCGATATAGGCCCGATATCGGGGGTGATTTTATACATAATCTTTATTCTTACAGCATGTTAGCTTGGCCCGACCCCACACACCTTATGCATTTTTATGTAGGTATGCAAATTGGAATTTTTTGCTTGACATTTAAAAAATATGTTGCCACATTAAATGTTGCAACATATAAAAATTCTTCAGCAACAAATCAGATGCAAATGGCTGCCCTATCAAACGAGATCCAAAGAAAATCGGGCTTTGATTCTCTCGAGGAAGAAACATTACTCAGCCTCATGCTGACATATAGAAATCTCAAGGCAGAATTCGATCGATTTTTCAAGGAGAATGGGACTTCCGGTCCTCAATATGAATCGTTAAGAATTATAGATGAGCATGGAAATTCTGGGATTCCTGTCCAGAAAATCGCTACCTTGATGGTAACGGAAAAGCCCGATATTACAAGGATTATAGATCGACTTGAAACTTCAAAACTCGTGGAGCGCGTTAGGGGAAAGGAAGACCGACGCGTTGTCTTTGTAAAAACAACCAAAAAGGGAAAGCACTTCATCGAAAAACTGAGAAAACCCATCACTAAATTACATCAAACTCAATTTACCCCTCTCAAGAAGAATGAACTCAAGTTACTAAACCGACTGCTGGGTCAATCACGACTGCCAAAATAGTGGCTCCTTTGTCATGAAGCTATCAAATGCTGGTTATCAACCGTTTAAGCAAGTAATTCGTTCACTTAGAATCAAGCCGGTAGCTTGAAATAAATTCAATACAAGAAAATGATCAGATCGGCCAAGTTTGTTTTCGTGTTAAATGGTGCTCTCCTAGCTTTTGGTTCACATGTCTCACAGCAATGGGGAGGAGCAGGCGTTCCTTTTTCCATGCGATTGGCAAGGACC